>CALJUI010000290.1 GCA_937975735.1 uncultured Rubrivivax sp. | reverse complement strand
GCTCGGGCCCCATCATGATCTTGTCCTTGGCCTTCTCGAAGTCGACCATCTCGACGACGCGGCCGTTGCGGCGGGCGGCGAAGAGCGCCGCCTCGTTGACCAGGTTGGCCAGATCCGCACCCGAGAAGCCCGGCGTGCCCCGCGCGAGGATGTCGGCGCGGATGTCCTGGCCGACCGGCACCTTGCGCATGTGCACATTGAGAATCTGCTCGCGGCCGCGCACGTCGGGCAGCGTCACGTAGACCTGGCGGTCGAAGCGGCCCGGGCGCAGCAGCGCCGGGTCGAGGATGTCGGGCCGGTTGGTCGCCGCCATCACGATGACGCCCAGGTTGGTCTCGAAGCCGTCCATCTCGACCAGCATCTGGTTCAGCGTCTGCTCGCGCTCGTCGTTGCCGCCGCCCAGGCCGGCGCCACGATGGCGGCCGACGGCGTCGATCTCGTCGACGAAGATGATGCAGGGCGCGCTCTTCTTCGCCTGCTCGAACATGTCGCGCACGCGCGCCGCGCCGACGCCGACGAACATCTCGACGAAGTCCGAGCCGGAGATGCTGAAGAACGGCACCTTGGCCTCGCCGGCGATCGCCTTGGCCAGCAGCGTCTTGCCGGTGCCCGGGGGGCCGACCAGCAACACGCCGCGCGGAATGCGGCCGCCGAGCTTCTGGAACTTCTGCGGGTCCTTCAGGAAGTCGACCAGCTCCTTGACCTCCTCCTTGGCCTCGTCGCAGCCGGCGACGTCCTGGAAGGTCGTGGAGTTGTTGGCCTCGTCGAGCATGCGCGCCTTGCTCTTGCCGAAGCTGAAGGCGCCGCCCTTGCCGCCGCCCTGCATCTGGCGCATGAAGTAGATCCACACGCCGATCAGCAGCAGCATCGGGCCCCAGCTGACGAGGATGCTCATCAGCAGCGAGGGCTCCTCGCGCGGCTTGACGTCGAACTTGACGCCGTTGGCGATCAGGTCCCCGACGAGCCCGCGGTCGAGGTAGGTCGCGGTGCTGCGCAGGCGCTTGTCGTCACTCGTCAGCGCGATGATCTCGGTGCCGCCGTTGCCTTCCTGCAGCGTCACCGACTTGATGCGCTTGGCGCGCACTTCGTCGAGGAAATCGGAATAGGCGATCTGGTTGCCCGTGGCCGCCGTGCGATCGAACTGCTTGAAGACGGTGAACAGCACGAGAGCGATCACCAGCCAGACAGCGACTTTGGAGAACCATTGATTGTTCACCGGGGCTCCTAAACTTTGCCGACGCATCGCCGGCGGACGATCTGCCGGCGCATACGCGCTACATGGGGACGATTCTAGTGGACACAAGCCCTGGCACGGCCTTCGCTTGTCCCCACCCGCGTCAGGCCGAACCGTGCTTTTCGGCACATCGCCCGACCCAAGTCAGGACGACGTGCCCTTCAGACCGATCCCGACCAGAAAGGTTTCAGCCGACTTGTCGCGCGAGGCCTTCGGCTTGACCGGCTTGACCACCCGGAAGCGCTCCTTGAAGCGCTGCACGAGCTGGCTGTAGCCGCTGCCGTGGAAGGCCTTGGCCACCAACGCGCCTTCGGGCCGCAGGTGGCGGCCGGCGAAGTCGATCGCGAGTTCGATCAGGTCCGTCATGCGGGCCGCGTCGGCGGCGGCGATGCCCGACAGGTTCGGCGCCATGTCCGACACGACGAGGTCGACGGGGCGCCCGCCCAGTGCCGCCTCCAGCCGTGCCAGCACGTCCTCGTCGCGGAAGTCGCCCTGGATGAAGTGCACGCCCTCGATCGGCTCGAAGTCCAGCAGGTCGAGCGCGATGATCGTGCCGTCGAGCGAGCCTGCGCCTGCGCCGGCGGGCGCGAAGCGCCGCCGCAGGTACTGGCTCCAGGCCCCCGGCGCCGCGCCGAGGTCGACCACCACCTGCCCGGGCCGGATCAGGCCGAAGGCCTCGTCGATCTCCTTGAGCTTGTAGGCCGCACGGGCCCGGTAGCCTTCCTTGCGGGCCAGCTTCACGTAGGGGTCGTTGAGGTGGTCGTTCAGCCACGCCCGGTTGACCTTCTTCGACTTGCGCTTCATCGGCGGACGGATAATAGGGCGATGCCCGCGCTGCAACTCACCCCGGCCGAACGGAAGGCGCACCGCGCCGACGCCCACCACCTGAATCCGGTCGTGATGATCGGCGGCGACGGCCTGACCCCGGCCGTCGTCAAGGAAACCGATCGGGCGCTGAAGTCGCACGGGCTGATCAAGGTGCGCGTCATGTCGGACGACCGCGCCGCGCGCGAGGCCCTGCTCGGCGAACTCGCCGACCGGCTCGACGCGGCGCCGGTCCAGCACATCGGCAAGCTGATCGTGCTGTGGCGCCCGATCCCGCCGAAGGACAAGGCCGAGCGCGAGGACCGCATGCCCGGGCCGCGGCAAGTGAAGATCGTCAAGTTCTCCAAGAGCGGCAACCACCGCGCCACGGTGAAGAAGGTCACCGTGCTCGGCAACCAGCGGATCACCCGAGGCGGTCTGGTCAAGCGCAGCAAACCGCGAGCGGCCAGCGTCAAGCGCAAGCAGACCGGCTGAGCCGTGCGGTCGCGCGCCAGCAAAGCGCGGCCAGCAGCACGAGCTTGAGGCCGAAGAAGGCCGCGCTGACGGCGTGCAGCTGGCCGAAGCTCAGGGCGCCCTGCCCGGCCCGCGCGCCGACCATCATCGGCTGGACCACGAAGTAGCCCACCACGGTGCACGCCAGCGTGCCGAGGGCCAGCAGCATTCCCACGCTGAACTGCGAGCCCTGCCCGGCGGCGCTCGCGCGCCGGGCCGCCACGCGCTCGAGCACCAACACGACGATGCCCAGCCCGAGGCTGGTGTGGGCCTCCTGCGCCAGCATGCGCGCGACCACGCGGCCGGCGTCGGCGGGTGGCAACAACGCCATCGGCGCCGGCGTGGCCAGCACCGCCACGCACAGCCCGAAGCCCAGCCAAAGGGCCGGCAGCAACGCGCGCCAGCGATCCATGCGCCGCCTCAGACGTAGCGGACCTCGATCACTTCCCAGTGCTTCAGGCCACCGGGCGCCTGCACCTCGGCGACGTCACCGGCCTCCTTGCCGATCAGCGCGCGCGCGATCGGGCTGCTGATCGAGATCAGGCCCTGCTTGAGGTCGGCCTCGTCGTCGCCGACGATCTGATAGGTGACCTTGGCGCCGGAACCTTCGTCCTCGAGCTCGACGGTGGAGCCGAAGACGATGCGGCCGCCGGCGTCCAGACCGGCCGGGTCGATGACCTGCGCGGCCGCCAGCTTGCCTTCGATCTCCTGGATGCGGCCCTCGATGAAGCCCTGCTTGTCCTTGGCCGCCTCGTACTCGGCGTTCTCCGACAGGTCCCCTTGCGCGCGCGCCTCGGCGATGGCCTGGATCACCGCATGGCGTTCGATCGTCTTCAGCCGATGCAGCTCGGCCTTGAGCTTCTCCGCGCCGCGGCGCGTCAAGGGGATGGTGGCCATCTCGATTCCTGTGAACAAAAAGCAATGCCGCCGCAGGAGGCCTCTGGACAGAGACCCGACGTGCGGCGGGAACGGACCGATTCTAGGCCAGTTCGGCGTGCAGTTCCTGCACCGAGTAGACGTCCAGCGCGCCCTCGTGCTTCATCGCCTCGGTGACCGCCTCGCAGCCGGCCATCGTCGTGTAGTAGACGACGCGGTTGGCCAGCGCCGCGGTGCGGATGTAGCGCGAGTCGGCGATCGCGGTGCGGGTCTCGTCGACGGTGGTGAACACGAGCTGGATCTCGCCGGCCTTGACCAGGTCGGCGATGTGCGGCCGGCCGTCCTTGACCTTGTTGACCACCCTCACCGGCACCCCGGCGGCGGCGATCGCCGCGGCGGTGCCCTTGGTCGCGACGATCTGGAAGCCGAGGTCGGCCAGGTCGCAGGCGACCTTGACCGCCCGGTCCTTGTCGGCGTCCTTCACCGAGATCACCACCGTGCCCTGATCCGGCAGCCTGGAGCCGGCGCCGAGCTGGCTCTTGAGCATCGCCTCGCCGAAGCTGCGGCCGACGCCCATGACCTCGCCGGTGGAGCGCATCTCGGGCCCCAGGATCGGGTCCACGCCAGGGAACTTGTTGAACGGGAACACCGCTTCCTTGATGCTGAAGTAGTCCGGCACGACCTCGCGCGGCGCGCGGCCGTCGGCGCCGCGCTGGTCGCGCAGCCTGATGCCGGCCATGCAGCGTGCGGCGATCTTGGCCAGCGACTGCCCGGTCGCCTTCGACACGTAGGGCACGGTGCGCGACGCGCGCGGGTTGACCTCGAGGACGTAGACGGTGGCGTCGGCGCCCTCGCCCTGGATCGCGAACTGCACGTTCATCAGACCGACGACGCCGAGCGCGCGGGCCATCGCCTCGGTCTGGCGGCGCAGCTCGTCCTGCAGCTCGGGCGACAGCGAGTACGGCGGCAGCGAGCAGGCCGAGTCGCCGCTGTGCACGCCGGCCTGCTCGATGTGCTCCATGATGCCGCCGATCATCACCTCCTCGCCGTCGGCGATGCAGTCGACGTCGACCTCGATCGCGTCGTCGAGGAAGCGGTCCAGCAGCACCGGCGACTTCTCCGACACCCGGATCGCGTCGCGCAGGTAGCGCTGCAGGTCCTTGTCGCCGTGCACGATCTCCATCGCGCGGCCGCCGAGCACGTAGCTCGGCCGCACGACGAGCGGGTAGCCGATCTCGGCGGCCATCAGCAGCGCCGCCTCCTCGGTGCGCGCGGTGCGGTTGGGCGGCTGTCGCAGGCCGAGCTCGTGCAGCAGCTTCTGGAAGCGCTCGCGGTCCTCGGCGATGTCGATCGAGTCCGGGCTGGTGCCGATGATCGGCACGCCCGCGCGCTCGAGGTCGAGCGCCAGCTTGAGCGGCGTCTGGCCGCCATACTGGACGATCACGCCGGTGGGACGCTCCTTGTCGACGATCTCCAGCACGTCCTCCAGTGTCACCGGCTCGAAGTACAGGCGATCGCTGGTGTCGTAGTCGGTCGACACCGTCTCCGGGTTGCAGTTGACCATGATGGTCTCGTAGCCGTCCTCGCGCATCGCCAATGCCGCGTGCACGCAGCAGTAGTCGAACTCGATGCCCTGGCCGATGCGGTTCGGCCCGCCGCCCAGCACCATGATCTTCTTGCGGTCGGACGGCTCGGCCTCGCACTCGCGCTCGTACGTCGAGTACATGTAGGCCGTCTCGGTCGCGAACTCGGCAGCGCAGGTGTCCACGCGCTTGTAGACCGGGCGCACGCCCA
>CALJUI010000289.1 GCA_937975735.1 uncultured Rubrivivax sp. | reverse complement strand
ATCGGGCCGACGTAGTTGAAGCCGAACTCCTCGAAGATCGTGCCCGGCACGACCATGCCCTTGGCGTGCTCCTCGAGCCGGCGGGCCAGCTCGAACAGCGGCGGCGCGTTCTTCAGCACCGCCTTCGCCCCCTCGCGGGCGGCGGCGTAGAAGTTGCCGCTGATCAGCCGGGCGAGATACTTGTTCAGCGCGCCGACCGGCGGGCTGATCGACATGTCGTTGTCGTTGAGGATCACCAGCAGGTCGGCGCTCACGCCCGCGTGGCTGACGCCGGCGTTGTTCAGCGCCTCGAAGGCCATGCCGGCGGTCATCGCGCCGTCGCCGATGATCGCGACCGCCTTGCGCTCCTCGCCCTTGAGCTTGGCGGCCAGCGCCATGCCGAGCGCGGCCGAGATCGACGTCGAGCTGTGCGCGGTGCCGAAGGTGTCGTACTCGCTCTCGTCGCGGCGCGGGAAGCCGCTGATGCCGCCGAGCTGGCGCAGCGTGCCCATCTGGTCGCGCCGTCCGGTCAGGATCTTGTGCGGGTAGGTCTGGTGGCCGACGTCCCACACCAGCCGGTCGTGCGGGGTGTTGAAGACGTAATGCAACGCCACCGTCAGCTCGACGGTGCCGAGGTTGCTCGACAGGTGGCCGCCGGTGCGGCTGATGCTGTCGAGCACGAACTGGCGCAGCTCGGCGGCCAGTGCGGGCAGCTCGGCGCGGCCGAGGCGGCGCAGGTCGGCGGGGCTTTGGATCGAGCTCAGCGAGCGGGATGGGGGCATGTCAGTTGTCTCGTTCGACGACCTTGTCCGCGAGCCTGGCCAGCGCGTGGGCCGCGCGCAGACCGCTGCGCGACAGCGCCGACAGCGCCTGCTCGCGCAGATCGTGCGCGTATTGGCGTGCGGCGTCCAGCCCCAGCACGCTGACGTAGGTCGGCTTGTTGGCGCCCTGGTCCTTGCCGGCGGTCTTGCCGAGGGTCTCGGAGGCCTGGGTCACGTCGAGGATGTCGTCGACCACCTGGAAGGCGAGGCCGACCGCGGCGCCGTAGTCGGCCAGCGCGTGACGGGCGGTGTCGTCGGCGTCGCCGCAGGCCGCACCCATCAGCACGCTGGCCTGCAGCAGCGCGCCGGTCTTGCGCCGGTGCATGTCGCGCAGGCAGGGCTCGTCGAGCGTCTTGCCGATGCTCGCGAGATCGATCGCCTGTCCGCCGGCCATGCCGGCGTGGCCGGCCGATCGGGCGAGCAGCCCGCACAGGCGCGCTTGCAGCGCGGGCGCGACCAGTTCGGGATCGGGCGTCAGCACCTCGAAGGCCAGTGCCTGCATCGCGTCGCCGGCGAGCATTGCCTGGGCCTCGCCGAACTGCACGTGCACGGTCGGCTTGCCGCGGCGCAGCACGTCGTCGTCCATGCACGGCATGTCGTCGTGGATCAGCGAGTAGGCGTGGATCAGTTCGACCGCCACCGCCGCGCGGCGCGCGGCGTCGCGGTGGCCCTGCACCGCGTCGCAGGCCGCCATCACGAGCAGCGGTCGCAGCCGCTTGCCGCCGTCGAGCACGCCGTAGCGCATCGCCTCGCCGAGACCGGCCGGGGCATCGGCCGGCACCCAGGCCGACAGCGCCTCTTCGGTGGCGTCGAGCTCGAGCCGACACCAGGCGTCGAACTCCGCCTCGTTCATGGTGCGACCCAGGGCTTGAGCTGGCCGTCCTCGAGCACCTGCACCTGCGACTCGACCGCGTCGAGACGTGCGCGACACAGCTGCAGCAGTTCGGCGCCGCGCTTGTAGCTGTCGAGCAACTGGTCCAGCGGCATCTGCCCGGCCTCCATCGCCTGGACCAGGCGATCCAGTTCGGCCAGGGCCTGCTCGTAGCTGAGCGGCGGTGTCGCGGGAGCGGAGGATTTCGCCATTCCGAAGCGTGAAAAGAGACCTTGCATTCTAGTCTGGCAATGCCGGCCCGAACCCGTAACGACTTGCAGCTGGGGAGGCGACTCCAGAACGGCGACGCCCAGCAGCCGAACCGGACATCGCCCCCTGGGTACAATCCTGATCCCCCCGAAAACGCCGGAAGTCGCTCGACCTCCGGGTCGGGGGCACACACCAGAATTCCATCCGCGGGGCCACCGGGTGGAGGGTTCACGACACTGACCATGGAGGATCCTGTCGGATCATGTCGGACCTGAGCATCAGTCTCGAAGCTCTCGAACGCAGCCGTTCGCAGCTCTCCGTCACCAGCTACTTCGACGAGGCGCTGTTCCGCGAGGAACGGCGGCGCATCTTCGAGTTCGCGCCGCGCTACGTCGGCCACGAGCTGGCGGTGCCCGAGGTCGGCGACTACCATGTGCTGTCCCACGAAGCCAACGGCCGCGCACTGGTGCGCAGCGCCGGTGGCGTCGAGCTGATCTCCAACGTCTGCCGCCACCGGCAGGCGGTGATGCTGCAGGGGCGCGGCCGCACTGCCGGCCACGTCGTGTGTCCGCTGCACCGCTGGACCTACGGCCTCGACGGTCGCCTGGCCGGCGCGCCGCACTTCGAGCAGGACCCCTGCCTGAACCTGCGCAACTACCCGCTGCAGCGCTGGAACGGCCTGCTGTTCGAGGCCGGCGCGCGCTCGGTGGCCGATGAACTCGCCGGGCTCGGCCCGGCGGCCGAACTCGACTTCGCCGGCTACGTCTACGACCGCACCATCGTCCACGAGTGCGACTACAACTGGAAGACCTTCATCGAGGTCTACCTGGAGGACTACCACGTCGGCCCCTTCCACCCGGGCCTCGGATCCTTCGTCACCTGCGACGACCTGCGCTGGGAGTTCGGCGCGATGCACTCGGTGCAGACGGTGGGCGTCAACCACGCGGCGTCCCGGCCGGGCTCGGCGGTCTACCAGCGCTATCACGATGCGCTCGCCGCCTACCTCGGCGACCGCACGCCGGCGCAGGGCGCGATCTGGCTGACCCATTACCCGACCGTGATGGTCGAGTGGTACCCGGCGGTGCTGACGGTCTCGACGCTGCATCCGGTGTCGCCGCAGAAGACGATCAACGTGGTCGAGTTCTTCTATCCGGAAGAGGTCGCGCTGTTCGAGCGCGAGCTCGTCGAGGCGCAGCAGGCCGCCTACATGGAGACCTGCGACGAGGACGACGAGATCGCGCTGCGCATGGACGCCGGCCGGCGCGCGCTGATGCAGCGCGGCGACGACGAGGTCGGCCCCTACCAGAGCCCGATGGAAGACGGGATGATGCACTTCCACGAGTGGTATCGGCGCGCCATGGGGAGCGCCATCGGCGCCGCGCCCGAAGACGCGTGAGCTCGCCCCGGCAGGCGCCGTGGCTGATGCTCGGCGCCTCGCTGCTGTTCGCGACGATGGGCGTGTGCGTCAAGCTCGCGTCCGAGCACTACGGCTCGGGCGAGATCGTGATGTACCGCGGCCTCGTCGGCATGGTCTTCATCGTCACCCTGGTGCGCCTGCGCGGCGGCAGCCTGCGCACCGAGGTGCCGGCGATGCACTTCTGGCGCAGCATCGTCGGCGTGATCTCGCTGATGCTGTGGTTCTACGCGATCGGGCGGCTGCCGCTGGCCACCGCGATGACGATGAACTACATGTCGTCGGTGTGGATGGCGCTGTTCCTGATCGGCGGCAGCGTCGTCGCCGGCGGTGCGCGGGTCGACGGCCGGCTCGTCGCGGCGGTACTGGTGGGCTTCGTCGGCGTCGCGCTGGTGCTCCGTCCGACCGCGGGCCAGGAGCAGCTCTGGCACGGCCTGGCCGGGCTGATGTCGGGCGTGCTGGCGGCATTGGCCTACCTGCAGGTGACCTCGCTCGGGCGCGCCGGCGAACCCGACTACCGCATCGTCTTCTACTTCTCGATCGGCGGCATGCTGGCGGGTGGCGGCTCGATGCTGTGGCACGGTGTCACTCCCCACAGCCCTTCCGGCGTCGCGCTGCTGCTGGCGATCGGCGTGCTCGCGACGGCGGCGCAGCTGATGATGACGCGGGCCTACGCGATCGGCTCGACGCTGTCGAACGCGACCTTGCAGTACACCGGCATCGTGTTCGCGTTCGGCTACGGCGCCTGGCTCTTCGGCGAGGACATCACGGGGTCCGCGGTGCTGGGCGTGGCGCTGATCGCCGGCGCCGGCGTCGTCGCGACCGCGCTGCGCCAGCAGCACGCGGTGGTCTTGACCCCGACCGATTCGAACCGACAATGAGCCGATGGAGATCCGGCGCACCCTGATCGACGCCGAGGCGCTGCGCGCGTTGCTCGACGCTGGCCGGCCGCTCGTCGTGCTCGACTGCGGCTTCGACCTGGCCCGGCCCGAGGCCGGCCTGGCGGCCTACCGGCAGGGTCATGTGCCCGGCGCCCGCTACGCCGACCTCGACCGCGACCTCGCCGGCGCGAAGACCGGCCGCAACGGCCGCCATCCTCTGCCCGCGCGCGAGGTCTTCGCCGCGACGATGTCGCGCTGGGGCGTCGGCCCGGGCACCCAGGTGGTGTGCTACGACGACCAGGGCGGCCCCTACGCGGCGCGCGCCTGGTGGATGCACCGCTGGATGGGCCACGAGGCCACCGCGGTGCTCGACGGCGGCCTGGCCGCCTGGCGTGGCGCGGGCGGCGCGCTCGAGACCGGCGACGCCGCCGACGTGCCGCCGGCCACCTCCCCGACGCGGTCGCCGGCGATGTCGGTGATCGAGGCCGACGAACTGCTCGCCGCGCTCGGCCGTGTGCGGGTGCTCGACGCACGCGCCGGCGAGCGCTTCCGCGGCGAGGTCGAGACGCTCGACCCGGTGGCCGGGCACATCCCGGGCGCGACGCTGCGTTTCTTCAAGGACAACCTGCAGCCCGACGGCCGCTTCAAGCCGGCCGAACAGTTGCGGCGCGAGTTCGCCGCGCTCGGCGCGCTCGACGGGACGCCGGTGGTGCACCAGTGCGGCTCGGGCGTCACGGCCTGCCACAACCTGCTGGCGATGGCCCATGCGGGGCTCGACGCCGGCCGCCTGTACCCGGGCTCGTGGAGCGAGTGGTGCGCGGACCCGTCGCGGCCGGTCGCCGTCGGTTGATCTCGGTCAAGCCGAATTGGGCGGCATCGGGGAACATTGGCACGCAAGCGGGACCCAACCGAGTCCCGACCCTCGAGGAGAACCACCATGTACAAGCGCATCCTGGTGCCCACCGACGGCTCCGACATCACCTCGAAGGCGGTGCAGACCGCCGTCGCGCTGGCCAAGCTGACCGGCGCCGAGATCTACACGATCGGCGTCAAGGAGCCGTTCCCCTACAGCGCCATCTCGGAGATGCAGCCCGTGCCGCCGCAGGAGTTCTACGACGCGCAGGAGCGCATCGCGAGCAAGCACGTCAAGGCGACGACCGATGCGGCCAAGGCCGCCGGCCTGACGGCGCACGGCCACACGGTCGAGGCCCTGCACCCGTGGGAGGCGATCATCGACCATGCCAAGTCGAAGAAGTGCGACCTGATCGTGATGGCCTCGCACGGGCGCCGCGGCGTGTCGGCGCTGCTGCTCGGCAGCGAGACGCAGAAGGTGCTGACGCACAGCGCGCTGCCGGTGCTGGTGGTCCGCTGAGGCGGCCGACGGCCGGCCAGGGCCCTGGTGCGGCCTCAGTGGCTGTGCATGGCCGCCTTGGTCAGCACGATCAGCGCGAGCCCGACGCCCAGCCAGGCCAGCTGTGACGCCGTCTGCCTGAGCGGCAGGCGGCGCTGCAGTTGCGGCATCAGGTCGGCGACGGCGACGTAGATGAAGCTGCTCGAAGCCACCACCAGCAGGTAGGGGAACAGCGTCTCCCAGGGCCCGACGACGAAGTAGCCGAGCACGCCGCCGACCACCGCCGCCAGGCCCGACAGCGCATTGAACATCAGCGCCCGCGCCCTCGTGAAGCCGGCGTTGAGCAGCACGATGTAGTCGCCCACCTCCTGCGGGATCTCGTGCGCGATGATCGCCGCCGCGGTGACCAGTCCCAGCTTGACGTCGGTCAGGAAGGCCGCGGCGATGATGATGCCGTCGCAGAAGTTGTGGATGCTGTCGCCCACCAGCACCGCCCAGCCGCCCCGACCGGCCTGGTCGGCATCGAAGCCGTCGTGGTGGTGGTGGTGCGGGTCGTCGCCCTCGTGGTGGTGCCCGTGACGGTACAGCTCGGCCTTCTCGAGCAGGAAGAAGAACATCAGCCCGGCGAGCAGGGTCAGGAACAGGTCGGCCGCCGGCGCGCCGCTCTCGAAGGCCTCGGGCAGCACGTGCAGCAGCGCCGCGCCGAGCAGCACGCCGGCCGACAGGCTGACCAGGTTCTGCACCAGCCGGACCAGCACCACCGTCGTCAGCGACGCGGCGATCAGCACCGACAGCAGCCCGCCGACCAGCGTGGCGGCGACGATGAAGAGAAGGGTCATGGGGCGGGTGGTGGCGCCGGACGCGGCACCTCAACCCGTCATCGTATCGGAGCTGTCAAGCCACCCCGTGTTCGGCGAACCAGGCCAGTGCGCGCTTCCAGCCGTCCTCGGCGGCTTCCTTGCGGTAGCTCGGCCGGTAGTCCGCGTGGAAGGCGTGCGGCGCGTCCGGGTAGACGTGGAACGTCGAGCGCTTGGCCGCGGCGCTGCCCGCCGACAGCGCCGTCTTCATCTGCTCGACGGTGGCCAGCGGGATGCCGCTGTCCTGCCCGCCGTACAGGCCGAGCACCGGCCCGTTCAGCTTGCCGGCCAACTCGACCGGGTGGGTCGGCTGCAGCGGGTTGCTCTGGCCCACCAGCCGGCCGTACCAGGCGACACCGGCCTTGACCGCCGGGTTGTGCGCCGTGTACAGCCAGGTGATGCGCCCGCCCCAGCAGAAGCCGGTGACGCCGAGCCTGCCGGTGTCGGCCCCCTGGCCCTTGGCCCAGGCGACGCTGGCGTCGAGGTCGGCCATCACCTGCGCGTCGGGCACCTTCGAGATCACCTCGCTGATCAGCTTGGCGATCTCGCCGTACGAGCCGGCGTCGCCCTGGCGCACGAACAGTTCGGGCGCGATCGCGAAGTAGCCGGCCTTGGCGAAGCGGCGCGCGACGTCGGCGATGTGCTCGTGCACGCCGAAGATCTCGCTGATCACCAGCACCACCGGGGCGCCGGTCTTGCCCGCCGGCGCAGCGCGGTAGGCTGGCATCTTGAAGTCGCCGACCGGGATCGTGACCTCGCCGGCGGTCAGGCCGGTGCTGTCGGTCTTGATCGTCTGCGCCGTCACCGGCAGCACCGCGGCGGCGAAGCCGCTGCCGACCGAGGTCCGGACGAAGTCGCGGCGGTTGAAGTCGCGGCGCGGCAGCAGGGCATCGAGGTCTTGCTTGAACATGCGGGTCTCCACGAAAAGGGACGCGCGGATTCTAGGGATCGGCCCGCATCGGCCTGCGCCGGCGGCCGTCTTGGCCCTGCCGGGTGCGCGGGCACAATCGCCGGATGCCGGAACCGATGCCTGACGCCGCCGCACCGCTGGCAGCCATCGACCTGGGCTCGAACAGCTTTCGCCTCGAGATCGGTCACCTCCCCGCCGGACGCTACCGGCGGATCGACTACCTGAAGGAGATGGTGCGCCTGGGCGCCGGCCTGGACGACGCCGGCCGGCTGAGCGAGGAGGCGATGGCCCGCGGCCTGGCCTGCCTGCAGCGCTTCGCAGCGCGGCTGCAGGGTTTCGCGCCGGCCCAGGTGCGTGCGGTGGCGACGCAGACGATGCGCGAGGCGCGCAACCGCGATGTCTTCCTCGAACGCGCCCAGCAGACGCTCGGCTTTCCCGTCGAGGTCATCTCCGGCCGCGAGGAAGCGCGCCTGATCTACGCCGGCGTGGCCCATCTGCAGCCCGCCGACGAAGCGCGACTGGTGATCGACATCGGCGGGCGCTCGACCGAGATGATCCTCGGCCAGGGTCAGGTGCCGACCGCGGCGGAATCGTTCCAGGTCGGCTGCGTGGGTCTGTCGATGCGCTACTTCGACGACGGCCGCATCGACGCGGCACGCCTGCGCGCCGCGCAGGTGGCCGCCGGCGCGGAGCTCGAGGAGGGCCTGCAGCCCTTCGGGCCGCGCCACTGGCAGACCGCGCTCGGCTCGTCGGGCACCGCCGGCGCGGTGTCGCAGCTGCTCGCCACGAACTGCATCACCGACGGCCGTATCACGCCCGAGGCGCTGCGCTGGTGCATCACGCGCTGCATCGAGGCCGGCCACGTCGACCGGCTCGACTTCGCCGGCCTGAAGGCCGAGCGGCGCGCCGTGCTGCCCGGCGGCCTGGCGATCCTCTACACGCTGCTGACGCACTTCGGCATCGATTCGCTGTGGCCGGCCAAGGGCGCGCTGCGCCAGGGCGTGATCGTCGAGCTGCACGGCCGCCGCGCGGCGATCGCGCAGTCGCGTCCGGTCGACATGCGCGACCGGTCGATCGCCGCGCTGCAGCGCCGCTTCGGCGTCGACCGCGGCCAGGCCGCCCGCGTGCGCGAACTGGCGCTGCGCCTGTTCGACGCGGTCTGCCCCGACGCGCCGCTGCAGGACCGGCGCGAACTCGGCTGGGCTTGCGACGTGCACGAGATCGGCCTGATGGTCTCGCACCACGACCATCACCGGCACAGCGCCTACCTGCTGGCGCATGCCGACGTGCCGGGTTTTTCGCAGAGCGAGCAGCGGCGCATCGGCGAACTCGTGATCGGCCAGCGCGGCAGCCTGCGCAAGGTCGACGGCCCGCTGGCGCGGCGCCTGTTCGCCTGGCAACTGCTGTGCCTGCGGCTGGCGGTGATCAAGTGCCATGCGCGCGGACCGATCGACCCGCGCGTGCTGAGCCTGCGTGCGCGCGGCACCGAGGCCCGGCTGCGCTGGCCCGCGGCTTGGCCGCAGGCGCGGCCGCGCACGGTGTTCCTGCTGCGCGAGGAGGCCGAGGCCTGGGCGCGCCACGGCGCGCTGCGGCTGGTGCTGCCCGCCTCGGCGTAGTTCGCCTAGGCCAGCTCCGGCCCGAGCGCGGCGTACAGCACGACCTGTAGCGCGCCCTCGCGCTCGCGCGCGCGCAGCCAGATCAGGCCGCCCTTGCGCAGCGCCCAGGGCGCGGGCGTACCGGTCAGCAGGCAGGCCGCGGCCATGCCCAGGGTCGGCTGGTGGCCGACGACCAGCACCGGCTCGCGCTGATCGGGCCAGCGGACGGCGGCGAGCAGCGGGTCGACGCCGCGGTCCGGGGCCAGCGCGGCGAGGGTCTTGAAGCGGCGGTCGAGCGCCTGCGCCGTCTGCTGGGTGCGCCGCGCCGGGCTCGCCAGCACGCGGGTGCCGGCGGGCAGCTGGTGGTTCAGCCAGGCGGCCACCCGCTGGGCCTGGCGCTCGCCCTTCGGGGTCAGCGCGCGCTCGAGGTCGTCGGCCGGGTCGGCGGCCTCGGCCGCCTCGGCGTGTCGCCACAGGACCAGGTCGGCGCGCATGGCTCAGCCACCGCCGTAGCGTGCCATCAGCGCGTGCTGGGCGCTGACGCCGGTCTCCGAGACGCGTTCGTAGTGGCCGTCGGACTGCAGCGTCCAGCTGTCGCGCTGGTCGTGCAGGTAGGGCACCAGGCCCTCGTCGATGACCCGCTGGCGCAGTCGCGGGTCGCGCACCGGCCAGGCGATCTCGATGCGCCCGAACATGTTGCGACCCATCCAGTCGGCGCTGCTCAGGTAAAGCGCCTCGTGCTCGTCGTCCTCGCCCCAGCGGAAGTAGAAGATGCGCGTGTGCTCGAGGAAGCGGCCGACCACCGACCGCACGCGGATGCCGTCGCTGAGCCCCGCCACGCCGGGCGGCAGCATGCAGGCGCCGCGGACGATCAGGTCGATCGATGCGCCCGCCTGGGCGGCCTTGAGCAGGCCGTTGATCAGCCCGGTCTCGGTCAGCGCGTTCATCTTCCCGACGACGCGTGCCGG
>CALJUI010000288.1 GCA_937975735.1 uncultured Rubrivivax sp. | reverse complement strand
ATCCAGGACTGGGGCATCAGTCGCCAGCTCTGGTGGGGCCACCAGATCCCGGCCTGGTACGGCAGCGGCGGCGAGCTCTTCGTCGCGCGCAGCGAGGCCGAGGCGCGCCAGCAGGCCGACGCGGCCGGCTACCGCGGCGCGCTCACGCGCGACGAGGACGTGCTCGACACCTGGTACTCGTCGGCCCTGGTGCCGTTCTCGACGCTGGGCTGGCCTGCCAAGACGGTGGAGCAGGACCTGTTCCTGCCCAGCTCGGTGCTGGTGACCGGCTACGACATCATCTTCTTCTGGGTCGCCCGGATGATCATGATGACCAAGCACTTCACGGGCAAGGTGCCGTTCCGCCATGTCTACATCCACGGCCTGGTGCTCGACGCGCACGGCCACAAGATGAGCAAGTCCGAAGGCAACGTGCTCGACCCGGTCGACCTGATCGACGGCATCTCGCTGCCCGCGCTGCTCGACAAGCGCGTGGTCGGCCTGCGCCGGCCCGAGACGGCGCCGAAGGTGCGCAAGGCGACCGAGCGCGAGTTCCCCGACGGCATCCCCGGCTACGGCGCCGACGCGCTGCGCTTCACGTTCGCGGCGATGGCCTCGCTGGGCCGCAGCCTGAACTTCGACTCCAAGCGCTGCGAGGGCTACCGCAACTTCTGCAACAAGCTCTGGAACGCGACGCGTTTCGTGCTGATGAACTGCGAAGGCCAGGACTGCGGGCTGAAGTCGCACACAAAGGCGGAGTGCGCCCCGGGCCAGCCGCTGCACGGCTATCTCCAGTTCTCCCGCGCCGACCGCTGGATCACCGGCGAGCTGCAGCGCGTGGAGGCCGCGGTCGCGCAGGGCTTTGCCGACTACCGGCTCGACAACGTGGCGGGTGCGATCTACGCCTTCGTCTGGGACGAGTATTGCGACTGGTACCTGGAGATCGCCAAGGTGCAGCTGGCCACCGGCACCGAGGCCGAGCAGCGCGCCACCCGGCGCACGCTGATCCGCACGCTCGAGACGGTGCTGCGCCTGCTGCACCCGATCGCGCCCTTCGTCACCGCCGAGCTGTGGGACACGGTGGCGGTGGTGGCCGGACGCAAGGCGGCGGACTCGAGCGACACGATCGCCACCGCGGCCTACCCCGAGGCCCAGCTCGACAAGGTCGATCCCGACGCCGACGCCTGGGTCGCGCGCCTGAAGGCGGTCGCCGGCGCCTGCCGCCAGCTGCGCAGCGAGATGAACCTGTCGCCGGCCGAGCGCATGCCGCTGCTGGTGGCCGGCGACGCCGACTTCGTGCAGTCGGCATCGCCGGCGCTGAGGGCGCTGGCGCGGCTGTCGGAGGTGCGGGCGCTCGCGGACCAGGCCTTCGAGGCGGCCACCGCCCACGCGCCGGTGGTCGTGGTCGACGGGCTGCGGCTCGCGCTGCACATCGAGGTCGACCCGGCCGAGGAACTGGCACGCCTGGGCAAGGAGATCGCGCGGCTCGCCGGCGAGATCGCCAAGGCCGAAGGCAAGCTCGCGAACCAGAGCTTCGTCGCGCGCGCGCCGGCGGCTGTGGTCGAGCAGGAACGCCAGCGCCTGGCCGGCTTCAGCGAGACCCTGAGTCGTCTACAGGATCAGCAACGACGGCTCGCGCATCCTGCGTGAGGTCGCCGGGCGTCGTGTCGGCACCCGACAGCAGCGCGTCGATGCGCCGCGCGACCGACCAGGCGCTGCGCACGCGCGATTCACGCGTCGTGCTCGCCACGCGCGGCGTGATCTGCAGGTTGGTCACGCCGCTGAGGGGCCGGCCGGGGTCCAGCATGCCGGGCTCCATGCTGTCGAACCAGGCCGCGGCGATGCGGCCGCTGGCCAGGGTCTGCGCCAGCGCCCGCTCGTCGAAGGAGCTGGAGTGCGTCAGGCTGACCAGCACCTGGTGCGGCTTGCAGGCCGACAGGTAGCGCTCGCCGATCAGGCCACGGTAGCGCGAGAAGTAGCCCAGCAGAACGCACACCACGTCGCTGGTCTCGACCAGTTCGCGCAGCGCCAGCGGCTCGACGCCCCAGTCGCGCCAGAGCGGGTCGGACACGTGCAGCGCCGGGTCGTAGCCGACGACGCGCGAACCGAAGGCAGCGAGCAGCCGGGCCAGCGGCCGCGCCGCCGAGGTCATGCCGACCAGCCCGGTCGTCGCGCCCCCGAGCTCGCGGCCGACCAGCAGCCCTTCGGCGTTGACCACCGGAACCCGGCGCAGCAACTGCAGCATCGCGCCGATGGCGAATTCGGCCTCGGCCTGCGCGCTGGCGTCGGTGGGCCGCACGACCTCGACGCCGGCCCGCGTGCAGGCATCGAGGTCGATGTTCTCGGCCCCCGCCGAGAGGCGGCCGATCGCCCGCAGCAGCGGTGCCGCTTCGAGCACCGCCGCGTCGACGGCCACCGACGGCGGGATGATCATCGCCCGGACGTCATAGAGCGCACGCCGCAACGCCAGCGGCTCGAGCGCGAGCCGCGGCGCGTAGCGGATCCGGAAGCGCACATCGAGCCACTGCACCACTTCGGGTTCGAGAGGTTCGACGATCAGTAGGTCCATGGGTTCGGTGATCGGAGTTGGGCCGGACTCCTGGCATGGCCAGCGTGCCAAAATGGCCGCCGGCTTCTTTGGCCGATTCTATGTAAGCAAATGTTGATCAAGAAGGCAATA
This sequence comes from uncultured Rubrivivax sp., assembly GCA_937975735.1. Lineage (GTDB taxonomy): Bacteria > Pseudomonadota > Gammaproteobacteria > Burkholderiales > Burkholderiaceae_C > Rubrivivax. The sequence goes on along the minus strand of CALJUI010000288.1, from coordinate 7,193 downwards.
TTCCCCGTGGCGGGCCTTGGCACGCGCTTTCTGCCGGCGACCAAGGCACAGCCCAAGGAGATGCTGCCGGTGGTCGACAAGCCGCTGATCCAGTATGCGGTCGAGGAGGCGTACGCCGCGGGCGTGCGCGAGATGATCTTCGTGACCGGGCGCCACAAACGACCGATCGAAGACCATTTCGACATGACCTTCGAACTCGAGGTAGCCCTCGAACAGGGGGGTAAGCAGGATCTGCTCGAGGTCGTCCGCAGCGTCAAGCCCGACGACATGGAGTGCATCTACGTGCGCCAGGCGCAGGCACTGGGCCTCGGCCACGCGGTGCTGTGCGGCCAGCGCCTGGTCGGCAACGAGCCCTTCGCGGTGCTGCTGGCCGACGATCTGATGGTCGGCGAACCCCCGGTGCTGGCGCAGATGGTCGAGCAGTACGGCGAGTGGCGCGCGTCGATCCTGGCGGTGCAGGAAGTGCCGGCCGAGCACACCCGCCGCTACGGCATCGTCGCCGGCACCGAGATCAACGAGCGCATCGTCGACGTCACGCGCATCGTCGAGAAGCCCGCCCCGGAGCAGGCGCCGTCGCGCCTGGGCGTGGCCGGCCGCTACATCCTCACGCCCGGCGTGTTCCACGAGATCGCCAGCCAGGCGCGCGGCGTCGGCGGCGAGATCCAGCTCACCGACGGCATCGCCACGCTGCTGCGCCGCGAGAAGGTCTTCGCCTACCGCTACGCCGGCAAGCGCTACGACTGCGGTAGCAAGGGCGGCTTCCTGCAGGCCAACGTCGAACTGGCGCTGCAGCACCCGCAGATCGGGCCGGACTTCCGCAACTACCTGAAGTCGCTCGAGTTGTGATCAGCGCCTGCGCAGCAGGTGCACGTACTCGGTCTCGGCGCTGGTCTGCTCGACCAGCTCGTTGCCGGTCTGCCGCGCGAAGGCCTTGAAGTCGCGGACCGAGCCGGGATCGGTCGACACGACCTTCAGCACCTGGCCGCTGCTCATCTCGGCCAGCGCCTTCTTCGCCTTCAGGATGGGCAGCGGGCAGTTCAGGCCGCGGGTGTCGATCTCTTTGTCGGCTTGCATCGTGGCGACGATTCTAAGCAGGCTCGATGAACTGCGGCTCGATGCCGCGTGAACGAAGCCACTGCGCGAGCGCCAACCCGGTGCCGGCGCGCCAACAGCGGATCTGCGCCGGCTCGAACAGCTTGTACTCGGCCAGTTCGGGCGACAGCCTCACCTCGCCACGCGCCTGCACGTGGTAGGTGATGATCACCTGGTTCATGCGCTGGAAGTCGTGCACGCCGATCAGCGTCGCCCGCTCGACCTGCAGCGCGGTCTCCTCCCGCACCTCGCGCGCGATGCCGTCCTCGGGCGACTCGCCGGCCTCCATGAAGCCGGTGATCAGCGCGAACATCCGGTGCGTCCAGGCCGCGTTGCGGGCCAGCAGCACACGGCCGCCGCGGTCGACGCACTCGACCACCGCCGCGAGCACCGGGGTCGGGTTGTTCCAGTGCGTCCAGCCGCACGCCGGACAGCGCCGGCGGATCTTCTCGCCGCCGTCCTCGAGCTGCGCGAGCTCGCCGAGCGGCGTCGCGCACATCGGGCAGAAGCGGACCTCGCCGGTCACGCAGGGAACACGCCGGTCGACAGATACCGGTCGCCGCGGTCGCAGACGACGAACGCGATCGTCGCCCCTTCGACCCGGGCCGCGATCTGCAGCGCCACCCAGCAGGCGCCCGCGGCCGAGATACCGGCGAAGATGCCCTCCTCGCGCGCCAGCCGCCGCGCCATGTCCTCGGCGTCGGCCTGGGTCACCAGCACCAGCTCGTCGACATGGCTCGGGTCGTAGATCTTGGGCAGGTAGGCCTCGGGCCACTTGCGGATGCCCGGAATGCGCGAGCCTTCCGCCGGCTGCGCGCCGACGATGCGCACCGCCGGGTTCTTCTCCTTCAGGTAGCGCGACACGCCGGTGATCGTGCCGGTGGTGCCCATTGCGCTGACGAAGTGCGTGATGCGGCCGCCGGTGTCGGCCCAGAGCTCCGGGCCGGTCGTCTCGTAGTGCACGCGCGGGTTGTCGGGGTTGGCGAACTGGTCCAGCACGCGGCCCTTGCCGTCGCGCTCGAGCTGCTCGGCGAGGTCGCGCGCGTACTCCATGCCGCCGCTGCGCGGCGTCAGGATCAGCTCGGCGCCGAAGGCCTTCATCGTCTGCGCGCGCTCGATCGACAGGTCCTCGGGCATCACCAGCAGCATGCGGTAGCCGCGGATCGCCGCGGCCATCGCCAGCGCGATGCCGGTGTTGCCGGAAGTCGCCTCGATCAGGGTGTCGCCGGGCTTGATCTCGCCCCGCTCCTCGGCGCGGCCGATCATGCTGATCGCCGGCCGGTCCTTCACCGAGCCGGCCGGGTTGTTGCCCTCGAGCTTGCCGAGGATGACGTTGCCACGCTGCGCGTTGTCGGCGCCGGGCAGGCGCTGCAGGCGCACCAGCGGCGTGCCGCCGATCGTGTCCTCGATCGTCTTGTACTTCGGGGCGGGGGCGCGGGCCATGCGTGCAAGCTCCTTCGGAAGGCGGCGATCATTGTCGCAGCGACGGTCCGGCCGCGGCGGGGGCACATGCAATAATGCCCCGCTCCATGCGTGCCATCGGCAGCAACCCACGAGCCCGGGTGGCGAAATCGGTAGACGCAGGGGACTCAAAATCCCCCGCCGCAAGGCGTGCCGGTTCGAGTCCGGCCCCGGGCACCACACCAGACTGAGTCCATGCCGCCGATCCCGCCGATCACCAAAGCGCTGCTGCTGACCTGCACGGGCATCTTCCTGCTGCAGCTGATCGTGCCGCTGCTCGATCTGTGGTTCGCGCTGTGGCCGCTCGGCTCGGGCCGCTTCCTGCCCTGGCAGGTGCTGAGCTACGCCTTCCTTCACGGCAGCCCGATGCACCTGTTCTTCAACATGTTCGGGCTGTGGATGTTCGGCTCCGAGCTCGAGCGCCTGTGGGGCCAGCGCCGCTACCTGCAGTTCCTGGCCGCTGGCGCGCTGGCCGCTGCCGCCGCGCAGCTGGTGATCACCGCCCTGGCCGGCTCGATCTACCCGACCGTCGGCGCGTCGGGCGCACTCTACGCGCTGCTGCTGGCCTTCGGCATGCTGTTCCCGAACCGCGTCATCATGCCGCTGTTCCCGCCGATCCCGATGAAGGCGCGCACCTTCGTGATGGTCTTCGGCGGGCTCGAGCTGCTGCTCGGCCTGACCGGCGGCAGCGGTGTCGCGCACTTCGCGCACCTGGGCGGCATGGTCGGCGGCTTCCTGATGATCCGCTACTGGCGCGGCCAGCCGCCGTTCGGCTCAAGGCGGCGCTTTTAGCCCTTCGCGCACCGTCGGGTAGCGCAGGCAGACGCGCAACTCGCGTTTCAGCCGCCGGTTGTCGAGCCGGCGCGATTCGCGCATGAAGGACAGCTGCATCGGCGAAAGCGCGCGGGCTGCGTCGGCCAGCGTCAGCCGCGGTGGACGCGGCAGCCCGTGCAGGTCGGCGACGAGGTCGAAGTACTCGCCCATGTGCAGTTCCGTGTCGTCGCTGGCATGCACGATGCGCTGCGGCGCGCCGCGCGACAGCGCGGCGATGCATGCGCGCGCGAGGTCGTCGGCATGGATGTGGTTGGTGTAGACGTCGTCGGTCGCAGCCAGCACCGGCGCGCCACGGCGCACGCGTTCGCGCGGGTCGCCGCCGTCGCGGTCGAGCGCGTAGATGCCCGGCACCCGCAGCACCGTCACGATCGCGCCGGTCCGGCGCCCGAACCAGCGCCACGCCGCCTCGGCGTCGACGCGGCGCCGGGCCCGGTCGGTGGCCGGCCGCACGGGCTGCGTCTCGTCGATGCGCGCGCCGCCGCAGTCACCGTACACGCCGCTCGTGCTGGCATAGACGACCCGCTGCACGCGGCCGCCGCGCGCCAGCGCGCGCATCAGGTGTCGCGACCGGTCGTCGCGAGGACCGGACGGCGGCGGCGGCGCCAACATCAGCACCGCATCGGCGAGCGATCCGAGGCGGCCGAGCGTGTCCGGCCGGTCGAGGTCGCCGACCAGCGGCAGCGCCCCGGCCCCGCGCAGCGCGTCGCGACGCGCCGGCGACGAGGTCAGCGCGACCACGCGCCAGCGGCCGGCCAGTTGCGCCAGCACGCGCAGGCCGACGTCGCCGCAGCCGACGATCAGCAGGGTCCGGCGGCGAAGGGGCATCGACGGGGCAGGCACAATCGGGCGTCAGTTTACGTGCCGTCCGCCCATGCATTTCAAGGTCACCGTCCAACCTGCCGACCGCGAGTTCGAGGTCGCGCGCGACGAAGCCATCCTCGCCGCGGCGATTCGCCAGGGCATCGGCCTGCCCTACGGCTGCCGCGACGGCGCCTGCGGCTCGTGCAAGAGCCGGCTGCTCGAGGGCCGGGTCATTCACGGCGCACATCAGCTCAAGGCGCTGTCGCACGAGGAGGAGGAAGCCGGCCACATCCTCACCTGCTGCGCGACGCCGCAGACCGACTGCGTGATCGAGGCGCGCAGCGTGCCCGGTGCGGGCCAGTTCCCGGTGCTCAAGCTGCCGAGCCGGGTGCTGAAGATCGAGCATGCGGCGCCCGATGTCGCGATCCTGACGCTGCAGTTGCCGGCGAACCAGAACCTGCAGTACCACGCCGGGCAGTACGTCGAGTTCATCCTGCGCGACGGCTCGCGGCGCAGCTACAGCATGGCCAACGCGCCGCACAACCTGGGCTCGCCGCCGTCGATCGAGCTGCATCTTCGGCACATGCCCGGCGGCAAGTTCACCGACCATGTCTTCGGTGCGATGAAGGAGCGCGACATCCTGCGCATGGAGGGCCCGTTCGGCAGCTTCTTCCTGCGCGACGACGGCACCAAGCCGATGATCCTGCTCGCCAGCGGCACCGGCTTCGCGCCGATCAAGGCGCTGATCGAGCATCTGCAGATGAAGGGCAACACCCGCGACGCGGTGCTCTACTGGGGCGGCCGCCGGCCGGCCGACCTGTACCGGAACGACTGGTGCGAGCAGACCGCCGCCGCGCTGCCCTGGCTGCGTTACGTGCCGGTGGTCTCCGAGCCGACCGAGGCCGACCGCTGGGCGGGCCGCACCGGCTTCGTCCACCGCGCGGTGATGGACGACATCCCCGACCTGTCCGGTCACGAGGTCTATGCTTGCGGCGCGCCGGTGATGGTCGACGCCGCCCGGGCCGACTTCACCGCGCATTGCGGCCTCCCGGCCGATGCCTTCTACGCCGATTCCTTCACCACCGAGGCCGACAAGCACGGCCCCACTGCCTGAGAGAGCCATGACCCTGAACCGACGCGCCCTGATCACCGCCGCGGCCGCTGCCGCCCTTGCCGCCGGCGTCCCGCCGTCCGCCTTCGCGCAAGCCAACACGATCCGCCTCGTCGTGCCCTACCCCGCCGGCGGGCCGCTCGACCGCATCGCGCGCATCCTGGCCGAGGCCGTCAAGGAAAGCCTGGGCAACGTCGTGATCGAGAACAAGCCCGGCGCCGGCGGCAACCTCGGCGCCGACCACGTCGCCAAGTCCGCGCCCGACGGTCAGACCATCGTGATGGGCGCAGTCGCCACGCATGCGATCAATCCCTGGCTGTACGCGAAGATCCCCTACGACCCGATCAAGGACTTCACGCCGATCACGATGGTCGCGCAGGTGCCCAACGTGCTGGTGATGAACGCCGAGTCGGCCGACAGGCTGAAGATCCGGACGCTGGCCGACCTGGTCGCCTATGCCAAGGCCAACCCGGCCAAACTGAACTACGGTTCGGGCGGCAACGGCAGCGCCGGCCACTTGGCCGGCGAGATGTTCAAGGCGCAGGCCGGCGTGTTCGCGGTGCACATCCCCTACGGCGGTGGCGCGCCGGCGCAGCTGGCGCTGCTGTCCGGCCAGGTCGACTTCAACTTCGACAACCTGGCCACCGCCTCGGGCAACATCCGCGCCGGCAAGCTGCGCGCGCTGGCGATGACCACGTCGAAGCGCTCGGCGGCGATGCCGGAGGTGCCGACCGTCGCCGAAGCGGGCCGCACGCTCGGCCTGGGCAACTTCAACGTCGACACCTGGTTCGGCCTGTTCGGCCCGGCCGGCATGAGCGCGGACGTGACGCAGCGCCTGAACAAGGCCTTCACCGATGCGCTCGCCTCGGCCGAGGTCAAGGCCAAGTTCGCGCCGATGATGGCCGAACCGGCGCCGACGACGCCGGCGCAGTTCGCCGGCTTCGTCAAGGCCGAGCACGCGCGCTACCGCGACGTCGTCAAGGCCTCGGGCGCCTCCGTCAACTGAGGCGCCGCGCGCCGCTCACTCGCCGAGGTAGGCGGCGCGCACCTTCGGGTCCTTCAGCAGGACCTTGGCGTCGCCTTGCATCGTGATCTCGCCCGAGTCCATCACGTAGCCGCGGTTGGCCAGGCCCAGCGCGCGGCTCGCGTTCTGCTCGACCAGCATCACCGTCGTGCCGCGCTGATGGATGTCGTTGACGACCTCGAAGATCTTGTCGACCATGATCGGCGACAGGCCCATCGACGGCTCGTCCATCAGCAGCACCTTGGGCCGCGCCATCAGCGCGCGGCCCATCGCCAGCATCTGCTGCTCGCCGCCGCTCATCGTGCCGGCGAGCTGGTTGCGGCGCTCCTTCAGGCGCGGGAAGATTCCGAAGACCTTGTCGATGTCGGCCTGGATCTCGTGATCGTCGCGGACGAAGGCGCCCATCTGCAGGTTCTCGGTGATCGTCATGCGCGCGAACACGCCGCGCCCTTCGGGCACCATCACCAGGCCCTGCTTGACCAGTTCCCAGGGGCCCTGGCCCTTGATCGCCCGGCCGAGGTACTCGATGTCGCCGTCGGCCACCGGCTGCACGCCGGTGATCGCCTTCAGCGTCGTCGTCTTGCCGGCGCCATTGGCGCCGATCAGGCTGACGAGTTCGCCGGCGCGGACCTCGAAGTCCACGCCCTTGACCGCCTGGATGCCGCCGTAGGCGACCTTCAGGCCCGTGACCTTCAGGAGGATGTCGCTGCTCATCTCAATGCGCCTTGTGTCCGGCGCCGAGGTAGGCCTCGATCACCTGTTCGTTCTTCTGCACCTCGGAAGGCGTGCCTTCGGCGATCTGCTTGCCGTAGTCGAGCACGGTGACGCGGTCGCACAGGCCCATCACGAGCTTGACGTCGTGCTCGATCA
>CALJUI010000287.1 GCA_937975735.1 uncultured Rubrivivax sp. | reverse complement strand
CGCCGCGTCAGCGCGCGCACGCGCGCCTCGAGCTCCTGCAGCGCGAAAGGCTTGGCCATGTAGTCGTCGGCGCCCAGGTCCAGGCCCTTGACGCGCTGCTCGACGCTGTCGGCGGCGGTCAGGATCAGCACCGGCAGGCTCGAGCCGCGCGCGCGCAGCTTGCGCAGCACCTCGAAGCCGTGCAGCTTGGGCAGACCCAGGTCGAGGATCAGCAGGTCGAACTCGTGGCTGGCGAGCGCGGCGTCGGCCTCGCTGCCGCTGCCGACCTGGTCGACCGCATAGCCCGTGGCGCGCAGCGCGCGCAGCAGGCCATCGGCGATGACCTGGTCGTCTTCGGCGATGAGGATGCGCATCGCGGTCTCCGGTGCAGCCGGGCGCCATCGGCCCGACCTGTGTTTGTCGACTGGATTCTAGGCACCCGGGTCCGCCGGCAGGCTTGACTTCCATCAAGCGCCGCGGATCCCTAATCCGCTAACGCGCCCATCACTGTACAAACATCCAGCTTCTGCCATAATCGCGGCCCATGAAGGAGACCAAGATGGACGCACGCGTGAAATCAGTCGACACCGAGAAGGCCAAGGCCCTGCAGGCCGCGCTGGCGCAGATCGAGAAGCAGTTCGGCAAGGGCTCGATCATGCGCCTGGGCGACGGCGAGGTGGTCGAGAACATCCAGGTCGTCTCCACCGGATCGCTCGGGCTGGACATCGCGCTCGGCGTCGGCGGCCTGCCGCGCGGCCGGGTGGTCGAGATCTACGGCCCGGAATCGTCGGGCAAGACCACGCTGACGCTGCAGGTCATCGCCGAGATGCAGAAGCTAGGCGGCACCTGCGCCTTCATCGACGCCGAGCACGCGCTCGACTCGCAGTACGCCCAGAAGCTCAAGGTCGACCTGACCGAACTGCTGATCAGCCAGCCCGACACCGGCGAGCAGGCGCTCGAGATCGTCGACGCCCTCGTGCGCTCCGGCTCGGTCGACCTGATCGTCGTCGACTCGGTCGCCGCGCTCACGCCCAAGGCCGAGCTCGAGGGCGAGATGGGCGACTCGCTGCCGGGCCTGCAGGCGCGCTTGATGAGCCAGGCGCTGCGCAAGCTGACCGCGACCATCAAGAAGAGCAACTGCATGGTCATCTTCATCAACCAGATCCGGATGAAGATCGGCGTGATGTTCGGCAATCCCGAGACGACGACCGGCGGCAACGCGCTGAAGTTCTACGCCTCGGTGCGGCTGGACATCCGGCGCACCGGCAGCATCAAGAAGGGCGACGAGGTCATCGGCAACGAGACCCGCGTGAAGGTCGTCAAGAACAAGGTGGCCCCGCCGTTCAAGACCGCCGAGTTCGACATCCTGTACGGCCAGGGCACCAGCCGCGAGGGCGAGATCATCGACCTCGGCGTCAATGCCCGCATCGTCGACAAGTCCGGCGCCTGGTACGCGTACAACGGCGAGAAGATCGGCCAGGGCAAGGACAACGCGCGCGAGTTCCTGCGCGAGAACCCCGAGCTGGCGCAGGAGATCGAGGCCAAGGTGCGCGAGGCGCTGGGCGTGCCCACTGCCGGCGCCGTGCAGGCCGAGGCCGCCGCCGAGGAGTGAGCGGCGCATGAAGGCGCGGCCGGCGCCCTCGGTCAAGGGCCGGGCGCTGCGCTACCTGTCCCAGCGCGAGCACTCGCGCGCCGAGCTCGAGCGCAAGCTCGCCCGTCACGTCGAGGACACGCCCGAGGCCAGCGCGGCCTCGCGCATCGCGAAGGCGCTGGACGAGCTCGCGGAGCGCGATCTGCTCAGCGAGCGCCGCGCGGCCGAGGCCGTAGTGACCGCGCAGCCGCCCCGCTTCGGTACCGCCAAGCTGCGTCCCGCGATGCACCCCTACGCGTTCGTGCCGACGGCGTCGGACGCCGCGCTGGCTGTCGTGGCCGGCACCGAGCTCGAGCGCGCGCGCGACGTCTGGCGGCGCAAGTTCGGCGCGGCCGCGACCGACGCCGCCGGACGTGCGCGGCAGGCCCGCTTCCTGGCCAGCCGGGGCTTCGGCGCCGACGTGATCCGCCGCCTGGTGCGCGGCCTCGACGTCGACGACTGAGCGCCGCGTTGGGTGGCCGTCAGCTTTGCTGCGGCGCAGCATGCTACATTCGTCGGCTGTCCGGTCCGACAGGCACCCCTTGCCCCGATGACGCTTCCCCGCAGCGCCCCTGCGCGCCAGCTCAAGCATCGACGCTCGATTGACGTGCAGGTCTTCGCGCGCGACGACGGGCTGTGGGAGGTCGACGCGACGCTGACCGACGTCAAGACGCGGGACGCCCAGCTCGCCGCCGGCAACCGGCCGGCCGGCGAACCGATTCACGACATGCTGCTGCGCCTGGTCGTCGACACGCGGTTCAACGTGGTCGAAGCCGGCGCCCAGACACGCTGGATGCCCTACCCCGGCGTCTGCGACGACCATGGCGACGCCTACGGCCGGCTGGTCGGGCTGAACTTGCTGCGGGGCTTCCGCCACGCGCTGCGCGAGCGGGTCGGCGGCGTGCTCGGCTGCACCCACCTGACCGAACTGGCGCAGGTGCTGCCGACCGCGGTCGTTCAGGCCTTCGCCGGCGAGGTGCTCGACACCCGCGGCGACCACGAGGGCGCCGAGCGCCCGTTCCAGATCGACCGCTGCCACGCGTTGCGCAGCGACGGTTCGGCCGTCCGAACCTTCTATCCCCGCTGGTACCGCGCCGCCGGCACCACTCCCTCCGACACACTCCTTGTGGAAGACCGATCATGAAGATTCACGAGTACCAGGCCAAGGAACTGCTGCGCGCCGCCGGCGTGCCGGTGCCGCGCGGCTATCCGGCGTTCACCGAACGCGAGGCCGTGGAGGCGGCGCAGAAGCTCGGCGGCAAGGTCTGGGTGGTCAAGGCCCAGATCCATGCCGGCGGCCGCGGCAAGGGCGGCGGCGTCAAGATCGCCAAGTCCGCCGACGAGGTCAAGACGCTGGCCGGTCAGATCCTGGGCATGCAGCTCAAGACCCACCAGACCGGACCGGAGGGCCAGAAGGTGCGTCGGCTGCTCGTCGAGGAAGGCGCCGACATCAAGACGGAGTACTACGTCGCCGCGCTGACCGACCGCGCGACGCAGTCGGTCGCGATCATGGCCAGCTCCGAGGGTGGCATGGACATCGAGGAGGTCGCGCACAAGACGCCGGAGAAGATCATCAAGGTCTTCGTCGACCCGCTGGTCGGACTGACCGATGCGCAGGCCAAGCAACTCGCCGACGGCATCGGCGTGCCGGCGGCCAGCCAGGCCGAGGCGGTCGACGTCTTCAGGAAGCTCTACGCCTGCTACATGGACACCGACGCCTCGCTGGCCGAGATCAACCCGCTGATCCTCGAGGGCGACGGCCACATCAAGGCGCTCGACGCGAAGTTCAACTTCGACAGCAACGCGCTGTACCGCCACCCCGACATCGTCGCCTACCGCGACCTCGACGAGGAGGACCCGGCCGAGATCGAGGCGAGCAAGTTCGACCTCAGCTACATCAGCCTGGACGGCAACATCGGCTGCCTGGTCAACGGCGCGGGTCTCGCGATGGCGACCATGGACACCATCAAGCTGTTCGGCGGCGAGCCGGCGAACTTCCTCGATGTCGGCGGCGGCGCGACGGCCGAGAAGGTCACCGAGGCCTTCAAGATCATGCTGAAGAACCCGCGGGTCAAGGGCATCCTCGTCAACATCTTCGGCGGCATCATGCGCTGCGACACGATCGCCGAGGGCGTCATCGCCGCCTGCAAGGCCGTCAACCTGAGCGTGCCGCTGGTGGTGCGCATGAAGGGCACGAACGAGGAGATCGGCAAGAAGCTGCTCGCCGAGTCGGGCCTGCCGATCATCAGTGCCGACACGATGGCCGAGGCGGCCACCAAGATCGTCGCCGCCGTCAAGTAAGGAAGCGCCATGTCCATCCTCATCGACAAGAACACCAAGGTCATCACCCAGGGCATCACCGGCAAGACGGGCCAGTTCCACACCCGGATGTGCCGCGACTACGCCAACGGCAAGGCCTGCTTCGTCGCCGGTGTCAACCCGAAGAAGGCCGGCGAGGACTTCGAGGGCATCCCGATCCACGCCACCGTGAAGGACGCCAAGGCCGCCACCGGCGCCACCGTCAGCGTGATCTACGTGCCGCCCGCGGGCGCCGCCGCGGCGATCTGGGAAGCCGTCGAGGCCGACCTGGACCTGGCGATCTGCATCACCGAGGGCATCCCGGTCAAGGACATGCTCGAGGTGCGCAACAAGATGAAGAAGAAGGAGGCCGCCGGCGGCAAGAAGACGCTGCTGCTGGGGCCGAACTGCCCGGGGCTGATCACGCCCGACCAGATCAAGATCGGCATCATGCCGGGGCACATCCACAAGGCCGGGCGCGTCGGCGTCGTCAGTCGCTCCGGCACGCTGACCTACGAGGCGGTGGCGCAGCTGACCGAGATCGGCCTCGGCCAGAGCTCGGCGGTGGGCATCGGCGGCGACCCGATCAACGGGTTGAAGCACATCGACGTGATGAAGCTGTTCAACGACGACCCGGACACCGACGCGGTGATCATGATCGGCGAGATCGGCGGCCCGGACGAGGCCGAGGCCGCGCGCTGGTGCAAGGCGAACATGAAGAAGCCGATCGTCGGCTTCATCGCCGGTGTCACCGCGCCGGCCGGCAAGCGCATGGGCCACGCCGGCGCGCTGATCTCCGGCGGCGAGGACACCGCCGACGCGAAGCTGGCCATCATGGAGGAGTGCGGCTTCACCGTGACGCGCAACCCGTCCGAGATGGGCAAGCTGCTCAAGGGCCTGCTGTGAACGGCCTGCCGTGAGCGCTATGTAGTTCCCGCACGCCCGACGCCGCGCCGCAGCCTACACTGCGGCGCGCGTCCTTTCGGGCGCCCGCACCGTCTTCAAGGCCCCCCGATGGAAGAGTTCCTCACCCCCGCGTTCTGGATCGCGGTCGGCCAGATCATCATGATCGACATCCTGCTCGGCGGCGACAACGCGGTCGTCATCGCGCTGGCCTGCCGCAAGCTGCCGGCCAAGCAGCGCACGGCGGGCATCCTGTGGGGCACGGCCGGGGCCATCGCGCTGCGCGTGATCCTGATCTTCTTCGCGCTGACGCTGCTCGCGATCCCCTTCCTCAAGCTGGCCGGCGCCGCCCTGCTGGTCTGGATCGGCGTGAAGCTGCTCGCCCCCGAAGAGGAGGGCTCGCACGAGGTCCAGGCCAGCGACAAGCTGTGGGCGGCGGTGAAGACCGTGATCGTCGCCGACCTGGTGATGAGCGTCGACAACGTGATCGCGATCGCCGGCGCCGCGCAGGGCTCGGGCAACGCCGACCACCAGATGCCGCTGGTGATCTTCGGCCTGCTGGTCAGCATCCCGATCATCGTCTGGGGTAGCCAGTTGGTGATCAAGCTGATGGACCGTTTCCCGCTGATCATCACCGCCGGCGGCATGCTGCTCGGCTGGATCGCCGGCACGATGGCGGTGTCCGATCCGGCGGTGGCCAACCCCGAGGCGTGGCAGTGGGTCCCGAAGCTGCCGCAGTCGGACCTGATCAGGTACGGCGCCGGCGTCGCCGGCGCGCTGATGGTGCTGGCACTGGGGCGCTGGGCCGCCAGCCGCCAGGCCGCCGCGCCGGCACCCTGACCCGCGGTGGACGGCAGCGCGCACGCCACCTTCACCGGCCGCGAGATCGGCGGCTGCCAGATCCACCGCCTGATTGCCCGCGGCGCGGTCGGCGCGCTGTACGGTGCGATCGACCTCGCCAGCGGCGAGGCGCGCGCGCTGAAGGTGCTGCCGATCGGCGGCGACTCGCCGGCCGACCGCGCCGAGGCCGAGCGGCGTTTCCACGTCGAGGCCGACGCCGCGGCGCGGCTCGACCACCCGGACATCGTGCGCGTGCACCGGGCCGGCGTGCAGGGCGACCGCGGCTACCTGGTGATGGACCTGCTGGCCGGCTGCGACCTGCGCCGCTACACCGACCCCGCGCGCCGGCTGCCCGCCGCGGTGGTCCTCGAACTCGGGCGGCGCATCGCACTCGCGCTCGACCACGCGCACAGCCGCGGCATCGTGCACCGGGACCTGAAGCCGGCCAACGTGATGGTCGACTGGGCGGCGTCGCGGGTCACGCTGACCGACCTCGGACTGGCCCGGCTGGCTGACGCCGAGCGCACGCGCACCGGCCTCGTGCTCGGCAGCCCGGCCTACATGGCGCCGGAACTGCTGGCCGGGTTCGACGCTAGCGCGTCGACCGATCTGTATGCTCTGGGCGTGCTGCTGTTCCAGTTGCTCTGCGGCCGTCTGCCGTTCGAGGCCGACGCGGTGGGGGCGTTGCTGCGCGACGTGGCCCAGACCGCGGCGCCGGCGCTGCGGTCGATCCGGCCCGAGGCCGGCCCCGGCCTCGACGCGCTGGTTCGCGACCTGCTGGCCAAGACGCCCGCCAACCGCCCGCCCAATGCACGTGCGGTGGCCGAACGACTGACGGCTTTAAGTCACGATCCGTCAGAACTGGGAGCATGACGTGCTCGATTCCGGTGCACAATTCACCCCCTAACTTGAAGCCCGCATTGCCTCGGCCGTGCCCCTTTCACTAGACATCCACGGCGCAGTCGATTCCGGGCGGGCGCGCAGCAACAACGAGGACTCGATCGCGATCGACGAGGCGGCCCGGCTGGCCGTGCTCGCCGACGGCATGGGTGGCTACAACGCCGGCGAGGTGGCGAGCCAGATGGCGACGTCCTTCGTGCGCACGGAACTCGGTCGCTGGTTGGGGGAGGCGCCGGAGGATGCCGGCGACCACGACATCCGCCGCGCGATGGACATCTGCGTGGACAACGCCAACCGCGCGATCTTCAACGCCGCGAACTCGAACCCGCAGTACGCCGGCATGGGCACGACCCTGGTCGTCGCGGTGTTCCGCGACAAGCGCCTGTTCCTCGGCCATGTCGGCGATTCGCGCGCCTACCGGCTGCGCGGCGGCCGGCTGCAGCAGATCACGCGCGACCACTCGTTGCTGCAGGAGCAGATCGACGCCGGCCTGATCACCAGCGAGCAGGCCGCCTTCTCGGTCAACAAGAACCTCGTGACCCGCGCCGTCGGCGTCGAGGACACCGTGCTGCTCGAGACCCACCAGCACGAGGTCGCGGCAGGCGACCTCTACTTGCTGTGCTCGGACGGCCTGTCGGACATGCTCGACGACGCGACCATCGCGCAACTGTTGCAGACGCACGACTCGCTCGAGGCCGCGGTGACCGCATTGATCGCGGCGGCCAACGACGCTGGTGGAAAGGATAATATTTCGGTGATACTGATCCGCGCCGCGGGCGGTGGCACCGGTCCAGGGCGCTCCTGGTGGCCGTTCAAGCGGTGAGCGCGGTGGCCACGGGCCACCGCGAGGATGGAAGAGGGCTCAACATGGGTAAGCTGGTCGTTTCGCTGGATGGGGTGGTGATCAAGGAAGTCCAGATCACGAAGGACAAGACCACCCTCGGGCGCCGGCCCTACAACGACATCGTGATCGACAACCTCGCGGTCAGCGGCGAGCACGCGGTCATGCAGATGGTCGGGGCCGACGTCTTCATCGAGGACCTGAACAGCACCAACGGCACCTACATCAACGGCAAGGCGATCAAGAAGCAGCTGCTCGCGCACAACGACAC
>CALJUI010000286.1 GCA_937975735.1 uncultured Rubrivivax sp. | reverse complement strand
CCGATTGCGGCATCGCCATCACCACGCTCTTGGTGCGCGAGCCGCTGCGCGAGACGACCTTGCGCACGGCCTCGGCCACCTCGTCGAACTTCTCGATCTGGCCGTCGACGATCCAGCCCTTCTCGAACGGCTCGGAGCCGAACCGCTCGACGACCATGTCGCCGCCGGAGGTCTGACCCAGCTCGACAAGCTTGACGCTGGAGGAACTGATGTCCAGGCCGATCGCCGGCGCGTGGGTTCGGCCCAGCAGGACGTCAAGAAAGCTCACGGCACTTGCTCCCCGCCCGCCGAAGCGGCACCGGATAGTTAAGAAGTTACTTCAATGCTAGCAGTAAAGCCTTTGTGCACCAAAGAAAACTGCCCTCCGAAAGTGTGCGGCTCGTTGTGATTCGGTGACGCCCTGAACTGGACCTGAAACAACCCGCAATTGCCAGCCGAGGGTTGCAACCGGGCCTCGGGCCAGGGACGGCCGGGCACCCCGGCTTTCTATAATGGGATTGGAGATGACCGCCGCATGACCCAAGCCGAGGCCGCGCCGACGCGTCCGTCCCCCCACTGGTTGCTGCGCATGCTGGCCTGGGCCGGCGGGCTGGCGGCGGCCGCGCTGGCTGCCCTGCTGATGGTCGTCGGGCTGGCGCTGGCCGTGGCCTACGCCAACCTGCCCGAGGTCAGCAGCCTTACCGACTACCGCCCAAAGCTCCCGATGCGGGTGTTCACCGCCGACGGCGTGCTGATCGGCGAGTTCGGCGAGGAGCGGCGCAACTTCACGCCCATCGACCGCATCCCGAAGGTCATGCGCGAGGCCGTGCTGGCCGCCGAGGACGCTCGCTTCTACGACCACGGTGGCGTCGATTTCAAGGGCATCGTGCGGGCGGCGCTGGAGAACCTGCGCGACGCGCGCAGCCAGGGCGCGTCGACGATCACGATGCAGGTGGCCCGCAACTTCTACCTGTCCACCGAGAAGACCTTCACCCGCAAGATCTACGAGATCCTGCTGGCGATGCAGATCGAGCGGCAGCTCAGCAAGGACCAGATCCTCGAGCTGTACATGAACAAGATCTTCCTCGGCCAGCGCGCCAACGGCTTCGCGTCGGCCGCCGAGATCTACTTCGGCAAGCCGCTGCAGGACATCACGGTGGCCGAGGCGGCCATGCTCGCCGGCCTGCCCAAGGCGCCGTCGGCCTACAACCCGATCTCCAACCCCAAGCGGGCCACGGTGCGCCAGCGCTACGTGATCGACCGCATGCTCGACAACGGCTTCATCGACGAGGCCACGGCCAAGACGGCGCGCGCGCAGGTGCTGCGCTACCGGCGCCCGTCGCAGCACCTGGTGCACGCTGAGTTCGTGGCCGAAACCGCGCGCCAGCTGGTCTACGCGCAATACGGCGACGACGCCTACACGCGTGGGCTGGACGTGCACCTGACCGTGGACTCCAAGCTGCAGTCGGTGGCCTACGAGGCGCTGCGCAAGGGCCTGCTGAACTACGAGACGCGCCAGTACTACCGTGGCCCGGAGGCCTACGTCGACCTGCCGGCCGACGCGGCTTTGCTGGACGCGCGCGTGGCCGAGGCACTGAGCGACCACCCGGACAATGGCAACCTGCGCAGCGCCGTCGTGCTGGAGGCCAGCCGCAGCAAGGTCACGGTGATGCTGCAGGACGGCGAGACGGTGAGCATCACCGGCGACGGCCTGCGCCCGGTGCAGACCGGGCTGTCACCCAAGGCCGGGCCCAAGCTCGAGATCCGCCGCGGCGCCGTCGTCCGTGTGGTCGAAGGCGAAGGCAAGAACCCGAGCTGGACACTGACCCAGGTGCCCGAGGTCGAGGGCGCCGTCGTGTCGATGGACCCGCGCACCGGCGCGATCCGCGCGCTCGTGGGTGGCTTCGACTACGGCAAGAACAAGTTCAATCACGTCACGCAGGCATGGCGCCAGCCGGGCTCGAGCTTCAAGCCCTTCGTCTATTCGGCGGCGCTCGAGCGCGGCTTCACGGCGTCGACCGTGATCAACGACGCGCCGCTGTTCTTCGGTGCCGAGGAGACCGGCAGCCAGCCCTGGGAGCCGAAGAACTACGACGGCGAGTTCGAAGGCCCGATGCCGCTCGTGACGGCACTGGCCAAGTCCAAGAACATGGTCTCGATCCGCGTGCTGCAGTCGATCGGCCCGCAGTACGCGCAGGACTGGGCCGCGCGCTTCGGCTTCGAGCCGGCCAAGCACCCGGCCTACCTGACGATGGCACTGGGCGCCGGCTCGGTGACGCCGCTGCAGATGGCGAGCGCCTACGGCGTGTTCGCCAACGGCGGCTACCTCGTGCCGCCGATGCTCATCACCAAGGTCACGGACAGCAGCGGCCGCGTGCTGCGAGAGACACAGCCGCCTGCGCTCGACGAGTCAATGCGCACGCTCAACCCGCGCAACGCCTTCGTGATGGGCACGCTGCTGCAGGAGATCACGCGCTCGGGCACGGCGGCCAGTGCGCAGCGCTCGCTGCAGCGGCCCGACCTGTACGGAAAGACCGGCACGACCAACGACTCGATGGACGCCTGGTTCGCCGGCTACCACCCGAGCCAGGTCGCCGTGGTGTGGATCGGCTACGACAACCCGCGCAAGCTGGGCTCCCGTGAGACCGGCGGCGGCCTGGCGCTGCCGGTGTGGATCGATCTGATGCGCCACGCGCTGAAGGACGAGGCCATCCAGGTCCCCGAGCCGCCCGAAGGCGTCGTCAACGTCGGCGGCCACTGGACCTACGAGGAGTTCAGCCAGGGCGCGGGCGTGCGCAGCGTCGGCCTGGAGGACGTGCTGCCGCGGCCGTCGTCGCAGGAGGAGCGCCGCAGCATCCTCGACCTGTTCCGCCGCTGAGGACAGCGCGGCCGCGCCCGGGCGTCAGGCGGCGGCGGAGAACCGCAGCGGCTGCCCGGCGAGTTGGCTCGCCTCGGCCGAGAGCACCTCGAAGAACTCGCGCCCGTCCTTGGTGTCGAGCCAGCGGCCGCCACAGCAGCGGAAGTGATGTGCCTGCGCCGGCGATGCCAGCCACAGTTCTTGCAGCGGCGGCTGGGTGTTGATCACGATGCGCCCGCCCACTGGGAACTCGAGTTCCAGCAGGCCGCCGGTGCGCTGCGGGTCGATGTCGATCACGTCCTGCTGCAGCCAGCGGTCCACGGCGGTCTCGATGGCGCCGAGCACGGCGTCGGTGCGCTGCTGGTACTGGGCATCGGTCAGGGTGTCGGCGTCGGGCGGTACAGGCATCGTCG
>CALJUI010000285.1 GCA_937975735.1 uncultured Rubrivivax sp. | reverse complement strand
GCCCTTCGTCGTCGCGCTGGGCATGCCGCTGATCGCCCCGGCCGAGCGGCTCGACGCGCGCCAGATCGCCGGCCTCGTGCTGGCCTTCGGCGGCGTCGTATGGGCCTTCCTGGGCGGCTTCGACGCGCCCGCCGTGGGGCCGCTGCAATGGGTGGGCGACGCACTGGGCCTGGCGGCCGCGGTGCTGTGGGGGCTGACGACGCTGGTGCTGCGCGGCAGCCGGCTGGCCACCGCGCTGCCGGAGAAGACGCTGTTCTACCAGCTGGCGGTGTCGGCGCTGGCGCTGGCGGCGGCCAGCGTCACCGCCGGCGAGGCCTGGCCGGTGCGGCTGACCGGCGCGTCGCTGTGGCCGCTGGCCTTCCAGACCGTGGTCGTCACCTTCGCCAGCTACCTCGTGTGGTTCTGGCTGCTGCGGCACTACCCGGCGGCGCGGCTGTCGGCCTTCACGCTGCTGACGCCGGTGTCGGGCCTGCTGGCCGGCGTGCTGATCCTGGGCGAGCCGCTGACGCTGCGCCTGATGCTGGCGCTGGCCGCCGTGACGGTCGGGCTGGTGCTGGTCAATCGCCCGGGTCGTGCGACGATGCGGGTGACGCCAGCGGCCGTGGGCGGCACGGCCGCGGCGCCGGGCCGCGACGGCGCGTAAGGCGCGCCAGCCTCCCGCGCACGCCGCGCACCGCCCCATCTTCAGGAGACCCCATGTACACGCTCTGCGGATTCCCGATCTCCAACTACTACAACAAGGTCAAGCTCGCGCTGCTGGAGAAAGGCCTGGCCTTCGACGAGGAGGACGTCAAGACGCACTCGCGCGACGAGGCCGTGCTGGCCTGCTCGCCGCTGGGCAAGATCCCCTTCCTGAAGACGGCGCAAGGCCCGCTGTGCGAGAGCCAGGTCATCCTCGACTACCTGGAGGCGGCGCACCCCAAGCCGCCGCTCGTGCCCGCCGACCCCTTTGCTGCGGCCAAGGTGCGTGAGCTGACGACCTTCGTCGACCTGCACCTCGAGCTCGTTGCGCGGGAGCTCTACCCGCAGGCCTTCTTCGGCGGCCAGGTCGACGACGCGACCAAGGAGCGCGTGCGCAAGAAGCTGGGCAAGAACGTGGCCGGCTTCGCGCGCCTGGCGCGCTTCGGGCCCTTCGTGGCCGGCGACACCTTCACGCTGGCCGATTGCTCGGCCTACCCGAGCCTGCCACTGGTGGGCATGGCCAGCCGGCTGGTGCTGGGCGAGGACCTGCTGGCGGCGGCCGGTGTGGACTGGAAGGCCTACGTGCGCAGCGTCGGCGAGCGCCCCAGCGCCCAGCGCGTGACCGCCGACCGCAAGGCGGCCGAGGCGGCGCTGGCACGCTGACCGGTGGCGGCACGGCGGCGGCGCAGGCGGTTTGCACCGGCCGACCGCTCGAATGAGAACTGGACAGTCACTGTGTGACTTGTTAGTATAGGCATCGACGGGGTCGTCTCTGACCCTGCCCGACTCCAAGGAGGCCGTCGATGCCCATGCCGATTCCCCGCCCGCCCCTGGCCCCCCGGCCGGACCCCGCCCAGGCTGGCGGGGGCGCGCGCCGTCCGCGCGTGGCCATCGTCGGCGGCGGCATCTCGGGCCTGGGTGCCGCGCACGCGCTGGCCGACCACGCCGACGTGACGCTGTTCGAGGCGGCCGAGACCTTCGGCGGCCACGCGCACACCGTGGACGTGACGCTGGACGGCGTCACGCACGGCGTCGACACCGGCTTCCTCGTCTTCAACCACCGCACCTACCCGCGGCTGGTGCAGCTGTTCGACGCGCTGCAGGTGCCGACCGCGCCGTCGGACATGTCGTTCTCCGTGCAGAACCCGGCGCGCGGCCTCGAGTGGTGCGGCAGCGGCCTCGGCAGCGTGTTCGCGCAGCGCCGCAACCTGTTGCGACCGAGCTTCTGGCGCATGCTGGCGCAGGTGCTGCGCTTCAACAAGCTGGCCCGCACGCTGGCGCGCACCGGGGAGGCCGAGGCGCTGTCGGAGCCGGTGGGCAGCTTCCTGGACCGCCACGGCTTTGGAAGCGCCTTCCGCGAGGACTACTTCCTGCCGATGGTGGGCAGCATCTGGTCCTGCCCCACGGAGCAGATGCTCGACTTCCCGGTCGGCACGATGATCCGCTTCTGCGACAACCACGGCCTGATCCAGATCGTCGACCGGCCCCAGTGGCACACGGTGCGCGGCGGCTCGCGCGAGTACGTGCGGCGCCTGCTGCAGTCCGTGCCGGACGCGCGTGCCGGCACGCCGGTGCGTGCCGTGCGCCGGCTGCCGCCAGGCGTCGGCAGCGCCGGCGTGGCCGTGCTCACCGACGCCGGCACCGAACGCTTCGACGACGTCGTGCTGGCCTGCCACACCGACCAGGCGCTGGCGCTGTTGGCCGACGCCAGCGCGCTGGAGCGGCGCGTGCTCGGCGCCATCCGCTACCAGCGCAACGAGGCCGTGCTGCACACTGATGCGTCGGTCTTGCCCTCGTCGCGCCGCGCCTGGGCGGCGTGGAACTACGAGCGCACGCCGGCTGGCCAGGAACAGGCGGCCGTGTGCCTGCATTACCTGATCAACCGGCTGCAGCCGCTGCCGTGGTCGCGCCCGGTCATCGTGTCGCTGAACCCGGCGCGGCCGATCGATCCGTCGCAGGTGATCAGCCGCCATGCCTGGGCGCACCCGGTGTTCGACCAGGCCGCCGTGAAGGCGCAGCGCGAGCTGGCGTCGATCCAGGGCAGCGCACATGTCTGGTTCGCCGGCGCCTGGGCCGGCTACGGCTTCCACGAGGACGGCCTGCGCGCCGGCCAGCAGGTGGCGCGCGCGATGCGCCACGTGCACGACGCGCGGCCGCAGGGTCTGGCGGCGTGAGCATGTCGGCCTCGTCCCCGCAGGTGGCCGTCGGCCACGTGCAGCACACGCGGCTGCGGCCGGCGCGGCATGCGTTCGCCTATGCCACCTGGTTCGTGATGCTGCCGCTGCGCTCGATGCGCGCGCAACCCCAGGGCGCGCTGCCGCGCAACCGCCGCGCGCTGGTGGCCTTCCACGACGCCGACCATGGCGATGGCGGCCCTGACGCGCTGGCCTGGGCCGAGACCCTGCTGGCCGCGCACGGCGTGCACGACGCCGACGGCGAGATCTGGCTGCAGACCTACCCGCGCGTGCTCG
This sequence comes from uncultured Rubrivivax sp., assembly GCA_937975735.1. Lineage (GTDB taxonomy): Bacteria > Pseudomonadota > Gammaproteobacteria > Burkholderiales > Burkholderiaceae_C > Rubrivivax. Next base: position 98 of record CALJUI010000285.1, on the reverse strand, counting down.
GCTACGCCTTCAAGCCGGTGAGCTTCTGGTACTGCCACCGTGCCGACGGCTCGCTGGCGGCGATCCTGGCCGAGGTCAACAACACCTTCGGCGAGCGC
>CALJUI010000284.1 GCA_937975735.1 uncultured Rubrivivax sp. | reverse complement strand
CTGCGCACGATGCTCGACACCTGTTCGGCCGGCGCCACCGAGGTCGAGGCACTGCCCGATCTGATCGACCGATGCTGGCCGAGCGGCTGGCTGGCCCATGTGCAGCTCAACGACCGCAACCGGCGCGGACCGGGCCAGGGCGACGACCGCTTCGGCCCGGTCATCGCGGCCCTGCGGCGCCAGGGCTACCGCGGCTGGCTGGCGGTCGAGCCCTTCGACTACGTGCCCGACGGCCCCGGCTGCGCCGCGGCGTCGATCGGCTATCTGCGTGGCCTGCTCGAGGCCGGGTTCACGGCGACGGGCTGAGCGGGGCCAGCGCCGCGTCGATCTCGCCCGTCGTCTGCGGCCGCACCACCCGGCCGACCTCGCGCCCGTCCTGCAACGCGACCAGTGTCGGCCACAACCTGACGCCGAACGACCGACCCAGCGGCCGGCCACGGCCGTCCTCGACCTTCAGGTGCCGCAGGCCCGGCCGCGCCGCCAGTGCCTCGTCGATCAGGGGCTGTGCCGCCCGACACCAGCCGCAGGTGGCGCTGCCGAACTCGATCAGCAGCGCGCCGGCGGTGGCATCGACCTCGGCGCGGCTCGGCTCCATCTACGGCTTGACCTTGCTGCTGAACTGATTGGTGAAGACGTCTGCCACGGCCGGCATCTTGTCCGGCTTGCTGTTGGCGAAGGTGATGTCCATCGTCTTTTGCATCAGCTCGGTCTCGATCCAGCCCAGGCCGTGCCTGGCCGATCGTTCGGTCACGCACAGGTCGAGGATCTGCGGCATCGTCGCCAGCAGCGTGTCGCGGTCGAGGCCGGCGACCTGCTCGGCCATCGCGTCGATCGACGCCGCCGGGTTCGCCTTGGCGTCGCGCCAGCCCTTGTGCGTCGCGCGCAGGAAGCGCTCGATGAGCTTCGGGTTCTTCTGGATCGTCTGCGTGTTGACGAAGTAGGTGTGACCGTAGATCGGCAGGCCGTGATCGGCCCACAGCAGATGGCCGACCTGGCCCTTGCCGAGCACCTTCTCCCAGATCGCGTAGCTGGTGTAGAGGTCGAACGAGCCGTCGACCTCGCCCGCGGCGACGATGGCCTGCTTGCCCTCGGGCTTGACGTTGACCAGCGTGACGGCGGCCGGGTCGATGCCGTGCAGCGCGGCGAAGGCCGGCCACAGCACACGGTGCGAATCGGCCGGCGGCGCGGCGATCTTCTTGCCGATCAGGTCCTTCGGCGACTGGATGTTGGCGCTCTTGCGGAAGAACACGTTGTTGCCGGCCTTGTCGTAGACCACGGCGACCATCTTGAGGTTCGCGCCCTTGCTGATCGCGGTGATCACGGTCGGCGCGTCCGCGATGCCGATGTCGGACTGGCCGAGGTCGATCTTCTTCGCCGCGTCGCCCGAGCCGCTGCCCCGCAGCACGGTCAGATCGAGCCCCTCCTCCTTGTAGTAGCCCTTCTTCATCGCCAGGTAGATCGGCGAATGGTCGGCGAGGTGGAACCAGTTCAGCTGCAGCTGGATCTTGTCCATCGCCCAGGCAGGCGCCGCGGCGATCAGCGCCGCGAGCGCCAGCCATCGTGTCAATGTCCGCATGTTCGTCTCCTCAGTTGGTCGTGCCTTCACGATGTGCCCAGGGTGCGACCACCCGCTCGACGGCCACGACCATTCCGTAGAGCACCAGGCCCATGATCGAGATCAGGATCAGCGAGGCGAAGATCGACGCCGTCTGCAAGGTCACGCCGCCGGTGATGATCAGCGAGCCGAGTCCGCGTTCGGACGCGACGAACTCGCCGACCAGCGCGCCGATCACGCTCATCGTCGCTGCCAGCTTCAGGCCGACGAAGATGTAGGGCACCGCGTTCGGGAAGCGGATCTTCTTCATCACCTGCCAGCGGCTGGCACGCAGCGTGCGCACGAGGTCGAGCAGCTCGGGCTCGGCCGTCGCCAGCCCGACCGCGGTGTTCACGACCATCGGGAAGAAGGCGATCGTCGTGCCGATCACGATGTTCGGCCAGATGCCGTAGCCGAGCCAGATGACGAACAGCGGCGCGAGCGCGATCTTCGGCAGCGTGTTGAACAGGATCAGCACCGGCATCACGGTGCGCATCAGCAGCGGGTTCCAGACGATCACGACGGCCAGCGCAACGCCGAGCACGGCCGACAGCGCGAAGGCGCCGAGCACCGCGTACAGCGTCGCCAGCAGGTTGGCGCCCCACTGGTAGTTGGCATCGCCCAGCGCCTTCAGCGCCGACATCGGCGACGGCAGGATGTAGTCCTTGACCTCGAACAGCGTCACGCCGAGTTGCCACAGCAGCACCAGGCCGATCATCACGGCGGCGCTGGGCAGGTAGTAGACGATGCCGGTCCAGAGCCGGGCCAGGGCGCCGCGCTCTTCGGGCCGGCTCATGAGGGCACCGCCATCCGCCGCATCGAGGACCAGTCGGGCGCGGCGCCGCCGGCGAAACCGACGCCGCCGAGCGAGGCGATGTGCAGGTCGCCCTGGCGGATGTGCACCCGCACCGCGCCGTGAGCCCGGTGGTACAGGTCCGGGTGCGCGGCCAGGAAGGCCGCCTGCTCCGCCTCCGGCAGATCGGCCATGCCGTTGACGTAGTGGTGGCCGTTGCGCTCGACGTGGGTGATGCCGAGCAGGCTGACGAGCGCCAGGTCCTGCTGCAGCGCGATGCCGGCCTGAATCGTCAGGTCCTCCGCGCTCATGAAGTGGCGCGGCTCGCCGAGCTGCGCGTTCCAGTGGCTGCAGCGCGCGGCGTTGAGCATCGACTTGTACAGGCCCTTGCAGGTCTTCGACGAGACGCCGTGGTAACCCTGCTCACGGGCCCGCACGAAGGCATCGAGCGAATCGTCGGACTCGTCGACGATGACCGGCTTGATCGACGACAGTGCGGCCACCGGGGTGGCCAGAGCCGTGGCGCGCTGGATCGGCTGCTCGATGAAGACCACGGCGTCGCGCAGCCGCCGCAGCCGGGGCTCGGCGAGCATGCGCTGCCACAGTGCCACCACGCCGTCGACGTCCTTGTACTGCTCGTTGCCATCGAGCGTGGCCCGGTAGCCGCCGGGGATCGCGTCGAGGACCCCGGCGATGCGGACGAGCCGCGCGACGTCGGCGTCGACGTCTCCGGCGACCTTGAGCTTGAACCAGCGCTGGCCATAGGCCCGGACCACCTCCTCCAGCGTCTCGGGCAGGCCGTCGCCGACGCGCTCGGCCAATTCGTCGGCGCGGATCGGGTCGACCAGGCCGACGGTGTGGCGGGCCGCGATGCTCGGCGCAGGGCGCAATCCGGCGAGGAACCCGGCGACGTCGAAGCCGGCCAGGTCCGGGCACAGGCCGGCGGGGTCCAGGCCGACGTGGTTGCCGCACACCGCGTCCTGGAAGGATCGGCCCATCGCGCGGCACAGCGCGTCGAGCAAGGCCCGGTCGACCAGCGCCGGGCCGTAGTTGGCGACCAGCGGGTTCAGCCCGGCGGACGCACCGGCTTCGATCTGCGCCAGATAGTGCGCCGCGAAGTGGCCGAAGGCCGTGTGCGCGCCACCGCCGAGGTAGCGCTCGCGCGCGAGTGCCAGAGCCCTCCGAAGCTGGTCGAAATTGTCCTCGTTGGACAGCGCCGGGTTCTTGTCGAACCACTTCGGCGCCAGCAGCTCGGCCGCCATGCCCTCGGCGGTGCGGCCGTCGGCGACCCGGATGCGCGCGCGCACGAAGGCCTGCGGGGCCTGCGTCAGCGTGACGATGCCGAAGCGGAACGGCATGCGCAGCACGACGTCGCGCTCGAACAGGTCGATGTGCGTGACTTCGAAGCGCGGCGCGGACATCGGGCTACTCCATGCCCAGCAGCTTGTAGATCCGGCGCGTGTAGGCCCCGAAGCGCTCCTGCGTCTTCATGTCCAGCGTGCGCGGGTGCGGCAGGTCGATGGGGATGTTGTCGGCCATGCGCGCCGGCCCGGCGGTGAAGACGACTACCCGCGAGCCGAGGAACACCGCCTCGGAGATGCCGTGGGTGACGAACAGGATCGTCTTGCCCGCCTCCTTCCAGATGCGCAGCAGCTCCAGGTTCATCTTCTCGCGCGTCAATGCGTCGAGCGCACCGAAGGGCTCGTCCATCAGCACGAGCTTGGGGTCGTGCACCAGCGATCGCGCGATCGCCGCGCGCTGCTGCATGCCGCCGGACAGTTCGTAGGGGTATTTGTCCTCGTAGCCGTCCAGGCCGACCAGCGCCAGCAGCTCGCGGCCACGCTCGCGCGCTGCGGCCATCGGCAGCCCCAGCAGTTCGGCCGGCAGCAGCACGTTGTCGAGGATGCGGCGCCACTTCAGCAGCAGCGGCGCCTGGAACACCATGCCGATGTCGCGCGCCGGATCGAAGGGGTGCGTCGCCGAGCCGATGCGCACGGTGCCGCCGTCGTGGCCGTGCAGACCGGCGAGGATCTTCAGCAGCGTCGACTTGCCGCAGCCCGACGGCCCGACCAGCGAGACGAGTTCGCCGGGCATCACGTCGAAGCTGGCGTCGGAGATCGCCAGGTGCGCCTTTCGACCCGTGCCGTAGGTCTTCGAGACGCCCTCCAGATGCACGAAGGGCTCGATCGCGGTGGCGGTGTTCATGAGACGCGCGCGTCCTTGACGACGAGAAGGTGTTCGAACAGCAGGACGAGTCCGTACAGCAGCACGCCCAACAGCGTGATCAGGATCACCGCCATGAACATCGCCGGCGTGTCCAGCGTGACCTGCACCTGCAGCATCAGGTAGCCCAGGCCGCGGTCGGAGCCGAGGAATTCGCCGACGATGGCACCGGCCACGGCCAGGATCGCCGCCACCTTCATGCCGGCGAAGACATAGGGCAGGGCCCCGGGCAGCTGCACCTTGGTGAAGAGCTGCCAGCGCGAGCCGCGCAGCGAGCGCACCAGGTCGAGCAGGTCGGGTTCGATCTCGCGCAGGCCGCGGGCGGTGGTCAGCAGGATCGGGAACACCGCGATCGAGAAGGCCATCATCGCGTTCGGGAACACGCCGTACTTGAACCAGACGATGATCAGCGGGCCCAGCGCGACCTTCGGGATCATGTTCAACGTCACGAGCAGCGGCAGCATCAGCGACTCGAGCACCTTCGACCAGGTGAACACCAGCGCCAGTGCAACGCCGACCACCAGCGCCAGCGCGTAGCCGCCGAAGATCTCGGTGGCGGTGACCAGGGTGTTGTCCCACCAGCTGTAGTCGGCCACGAACAGTGCCTTGAGCGTGTCCATCGGCGACGGCATCACGAAGCGCGGCACGTCGCCGAGGGTCACGAACAGGTACCAGGCGAGCAGCAGCCCGAGGTGGGCGGCGATGCCCAGCAGGTACTGGGCGAGCTTGCTGTGGAGGCGATCCATGCGGTTCTCGAGGGTCAGCCCAGCCAACGCGCCAGGCCTTCGGCGACGAAACGATCGTCCGACAGGTCGGCATGCTCCCGGCAGACCCGGTCGATCGCTTCGGCCTGACCCGGCGACAGGGTCTCCCGCGGATCCAGGCACCACACCCCTTCGAGCAGGCCCTGGCGGCGCAGCACTTCGTGACAGCCGGGAATGCAGCCCGCGAAGTCATTCGCGACGTCGAAGAACGCCGCGTTGCAGTCGGTCACGCGCGAGTCGAGCGCCAGCAGGTCGGTGTCGACCGCGCCCGCGGCCACCGCCTCGTGGATGCGGTCGAGCAGCGCGACCGCGCCCTTGGTCCACACGCTCCAGTGGCCGAGCAGCCCGCCGCGGATGCGCACCCGCACGACATCGTCGCCGCGACGCACGTCGAAGGGCTGCAGCAGGTCGAGCACGATGTGGTCGTCGTTGCCGGTGTACAGCGTGATGCGGTCCTCGGCGGCGGCGGCGACCACGCCCCGCACCACGTCGAGCGTGCGGTAGCGGTTGAACGGCGCCATCTTGATCGCGACCACGTTGTCGATCGCCGCGAAACGCCGCCAGAAGTCGGCCGGCAGCACGATGCCGCCGACCGCCGGCTGCAGGTAGAAGCCGACCAGCGGCATCTCCGCCGCGACCGCGGCGCAGTGCGCGATCAGCTCGTCGACCGAAGCGCCCTTCATCGGCGCCAGCGACAGCATGCCGGCGTGGTAGCCGATCGCGCGCGCCGTGCGCGCCTCGGCCACCGCCTGCGCGGTCCGGCCGGACAGGCCGGCGACCAGAGCCACCGGCCGATCGACCCAGCCGGCGGCCTCCTGCGCGGCCGATTCCAGCACCGGGGTGTACAGGTCCGCCTCGCGGATCGCGAACTGCGTGCCGTGCACGCCGACCGCCAGCCCGCCGACGCCGGCGTCCAGGTAGTAGCGCGTCAATGCGCGCTGGCGGCGCGCGTCCAGCGCACGTTCGGCCGTCAGCGCCAGCAGATGCGCCGGGATCACCGTGCCCCGGCGCAGCATCGACAGCACCGCGCTCGGCAGATCGGACCAGTGGTGAGACATCAGGGAAAGTGAGTACGGTTGCGACGGCGCAAGGATGGGAGAAACAGAACCACTGTTCTATACTTTCCGGCCGAAATCACTAATTGGTGAATTTACTGTATCGCACCGGTTTCGCCCCGTCAAACCAACCCGTTCCCTCAGGAGGCCGCATGCTCAAGCCACTCGCTCCCCTCGCCAAGATCGCCGGCCTGGCCGTCTGCGCGGCGCTGATCGCCGCGCCGGCGCAGGCCCAGCAGAACGTCGACTTCGTGCTCAACTGGGTGCCCGGCGGCGATCACGCCCCGTACTTCTACGCCAAGAAGATGGGCTGGTACGCCGCCGAGGGCATCAACCTGAACATCGAGCCCGGCAAGGGCTCGGCGCTGGCCACGCAGCGCGTCGGCGCAGGCGCCACGCCGATCGGCCTGGCCGACATGGGCGGCGTGCTGGTGGCCAAGGGCAAGGGGGCCGACACGGTCGCGGTCTACAACGTCTACGCGAACTCGCCGCAGGGCATGTACTGGCTGAAGAGCTCGGGCATCACCGGCGTCAAGGACTTCCCGGGCAAGAAGATCGGCAACCCCGCCGCCGACGGCGCACGCGTGATGTGGCCGGCGCTGGCCAAGGCCAACAACATCGACCCGAAGTCGGTCACCTGGGTCAACATCGACGCCAACGGCAAGCTGGCCGCGCTGAAGGCCAAGTCGATCGACGTCACGACCTCCTTCTACAACATCCACCACATCTTCCAGCGCGAGCTGGGCGACGACATGGGCTTTCTCGCCTGGCGCGATGCCGGGCTGAACCCCTACGGCAACTCGATCATCGTCAACGCCAAGTTCCTCGAGGCGAACAAGCCGCTGGTGGCCAAGTTCGTCAAGGTCACGCAGCGCGCCTTCGCCGCCTGCGTGAAGGACCCCAACCCCTGCGTGCAGGCGCTGATCGACGCCAACGGCGCACTGAAGTTCGACAACGAACTGCAGAACTGGGGACTGGTCGAGAAGCTGATGAGCGACAAGTTCTCCCGCGAAATGGCGCTCGGCATCCACGAGGACGCCCGGATGGCCGCCGACTACGAACTGGTGCGCGAGTACATCGGCATCGACAAGCCCTTCGACGTGAAGACCGTCTACACGAACGAGTTCCTCGACCGCTCGATCAAGATGACGAAATGAGCCGGGGCCCGGTTCAGCCGAGCTCGGGCCCGGCGACCAGCCAGGTCCGCTCGGCGGAGCCGGGCGCCGCGGCGCGACCCCGCGCCATGCGCATGAACGGACGCTCAGCCACGAAGGCCCGTTCAGCCAGCCACGGCGCCAGGGCGTCGCGGCGGCGATCGAGCAGGTCCACGCAGACCGCGCCGGGCATCGCGGCCAATGCGTCGTCGAGCAGCGCGAGCGCCGTGGACGGCTCGTCGGCGAGCAAGGGCCCGATCTGGTTCGCGGTGCGGCCGTCGCGTGCGAACACCGCGCCGCGCAGCCGGCCCGCGGACTCGACGACGCGCGCCGCGGCCGGCTGGCGGATGGCCAGATGCCTCAGCAAAGGCAGCCGGTCGGCCCCGAACGCCGACCGGTCGAGCGCGGCGATCGCCGGCCAGTCCCGCTCGGCCAGTGGTCGGGACCGGCCGGAAGGCGATGCATGCACCGCCGCGGTCCGTCGATGGCGGGTGAAGCCCCAGCAGTCCTGGAAGCCGAGCGGCAGGTAGACTGGCCGTCCGGCCGGAGTCGCATCGAGCATCGCGATGCGGCCGTCGGCGGCGATCGCCTCCAGTGCGATCTGCAGCAGCCGGGTGGCAAAGCCGCGGCGCCGGAAGGCCGGCGCCACCAGTACCATGCTCGTCCAGGCGAAGTCCTCGCCGTAAGGCAGGATCAGCGCCGAGGCGGCGAGAACCGATGCACCGCGATCGTCGGCCACATGCAGGCCCCAGCCCTGCCCCGCGCCCAGCATCCAGCGCCAGTCGGCCTCGACCTGATTCCAGTGGGCAGCGGCCGACAGCGCGAGCGCACCGGGCAGGTCGTGCGCCGACAACGGACGCACCGTGCCGGCCGGGTCAGTACCGGCCATCCCTCGTCGAGAAATGCGTCGGCTTGCCCAGGCTGGCGCCGCCGCGCCGCACCCAGTCGGCGACCCAGTCGATCATCGTGTCGATCGGCACCCGCGGCTGGCCGAACAGCGCCTGCGCCTGGCGCGTGTCGACCAGCCAGGCGGTCGGCGCCTCCTTTCCGGTCAGCACCGGTGCGCGGCCGAAGCGCTCGCCGAACTCGGCGGCGAGCCAGCGGACCGACGTGTGGGTCGAGCCGCTGACGTTGATCGGCGTCGTCGGCGCAGTGCAGTGCGTCAGCAGGCGCAGCGCCTGCTCGTTCGCGTCGCCCTGCCAGATCACGTCGGCATGCCCCATCGCCAGGTCCAGCGGCCGGCCGTCGAGCACCGCCCGGGCGACGTCGTGCAGCACGCCATATCGAAGGTCGATCGCGTAGGACAGGCGCACGCTGCGCCCCGGCGTGCCGTGCCGGCGCGAGCCGTACTCGAACATGCGTTCGCGACCGACGCAGGACGTCGCGTAGTCGCCCGGCGGCGGCGTGGTCGCCATGTCCTCCGGCGCGCCCGGACCGTCGACCGGCACGAAGGGGTAGACGCAGGCCGTCGAGAAGCTGACGATGCGCGCCTGGCGGTAGGCCTCGGCCACCATCATCGGCACGCCGACGTTCATCATCCAGGTCAGCGCCACGTTGTCGGCGGCGCCGAACTTGTGCCCGGCCATGAAGACGACGTTCTTCACGCCGTCGCCCACGTTCGGCAGGCCCTCGATCGCGGCGCGGTCGAGCAGGTCGCAGGCGATGCATTCGACGCCCTGGGCCTCGAGCCGCGCCGCCAGCGCCTTGTCGCTGAAGCGCGCGACGCCGATCACGCGCTTGTGCGGCGCCGCGCGCTTGGCCATCCGCGCCAGCGTCGGCCCCATCTTGCCGCCGACGCCGAGCACGATCAGGTCGCCGTCGACCGTCGCCAGATCGGCCACCAGCGCCGGCGACGGCGCGGTCATGAAGTCCTCCAGCGCCTCGACGTCGTCGAAACGTTCGGGAAGCAGGCTCACGATGCAATGCCTTCGAAGCGGTCGCGGCCGAGGGCCAGCGCGCGCATCTTCGCGTCGGCGACCGAGCGCGGCAGCATCCAGAAGCCGCAGTCGGGATGGATGTAGCGCACGCGGCCGGCGCCGAGCACCGTCTCGGCGCGCTCGATCGCACGGGCCACCTGGTCGGCGCTCTCGACGTCGGTCGCCTTGATGTCGACCACGCCGAGGCCGAAGCCGATCTCCGGCTTCAGGTCCTTGAACGCCAGCAGTTCCTCCGGCGGCCGGTGCGCGCATTCCAGCACCACGTGGTCGGCGTGCAGCGCGTTGAGGTAGTTCATCAGCTGGTCCCAGCTGCCCTTCTGGATCGTCTGTCCGCCGTAGTTGCCGAAGCACAGGTGCACCGCCGGCGTGCCCGGCACCGCATCGAGCATGCGGTTGATCGCCGACGCGGCCCACGCCCACTCCGACGGGTGGCCGGGCAGGTTGGCCTCGTCGATCTGCACGACGTCGGCGTCGAGGTGGCGCACCTGCTCGGCCAGCGCGTCGCCGATCGCGTGGGCGAGCGTGGGCAGGTCACCGTAGTGACGGTCGATCAGCGTCTTGGCCAGCATGTGCGGGCCGGTGACGGTGAACTTGAAGGTCTTCGTGGCCAGCGCCTTGGCGCGCGCGCAAGCCAGCGGCAGGTCGAGCGCGCCGTGCCCGATCGGCCCGACGACGGTGCCCGGCGGGCGGGTGCGGAACTTCATGCCGGTGCTGGAGCGGTACGCGATGAGGTCGTCGAACGAGAAGCGCTGCGTGATGCCGTCCATCGGCCGCACGAAGTACTCGATCATCCCGTTCGTCTCGGGATGGTTGATGTCGAAGCGGTACAGCTCGCCGTCGCAGACGACATCGACGCCGGCCTGCTCCTGGGTGTGGATGACGACCCGGGTCGCGTCGAGCAGGGCCTGCTCGGACGGGCTGGCCACCAGCCAGGCGGGGATCGGGTAGGAGCCGACCACGGTGGTACGGATGCGGGGCATGCACGGGACTCCGATGAGTTCACCATCTAGTGACGAGGGATCGTATCGATCGCCTCCGGGAGCGTCAACCCTTGGGAACGAGCTTGACGCCGCAGGCATCGATGACTACATTAATTCACCAAACGGGGAGCACACGCACGCCCCCCAGCCGCCGGAGCCTTCGATGACATGGTCGGACGCCGACAAGGCGATCTACAGGCACATGGGGCACGTCACCGTGCCGGGCCTCTTCAGCAGCGAGCGCACCGCCGCCGTGGTGGAGGACATCCAGCGCTGGGGCGAGCAGTTCCTCGCCGACCTGCCGCCATCGCAGCGCGCCTGGTACGTCGACGACGGCGTGGCCGCGCGCACCGTGCTGCGCAAGCTGGACAACCCGCACCATCATCGCGAGGTCGTGCGCGAACTTGCGCGCGACCCGGCGCTGGTGGCCATCGTCGAGTCGCTGATCGGCCCGGGCGTCTGGGTCTACTTCAGCCAGATCTTCTTCAAGCCGCCCGAAGGCGGCGGGCCGAAGCCGGCCCACCAGGACAACTTCTACTTCGGGCCGAACGATCTGGAAGGCGTGGTCACCGCCTGGATCGCGCTCGACGACGCGACGCTGGAGAACGGCTGCCTGCACTTCGGCGACGGCACGAACCGCGGACCCGTCTATCCGCACGAGGCGCCCCCGGACGAGCCCTACAACCTGCAACTGCCCGAGGCCATCCTCCGGCGCCAGCCGATGAGTCCGGCGCCGGTGATGCGCGGCGGCGTGTCCTTCCATCACGGCAACACCTTCCACCGGTCGGGGCCGAACCTGTCGCCGAACTGGCGCCGCGCCTGCGCGCTGCATTACGTCAATGCGCGGACGACCTTCGACCACCCCGCCCTGCCCTACGATCACGCGCTCAAGCTGCGCATCACCTGAACGGAGAGAACCCCGCATGAGCACACGCAGACTGGGCATCGTCATGCACGGCGTGACCGGACGCATGGGCATGAACCAGCACCTGATCCGCTCGATCGTCGCGATCCGGGCCCAGGGCGGCGTGACGCTGGCGAACGGCGACATCGTGATGCCCGACCCGATCCTGATCGGCCGCAACGCCGAGAAGATCGAGGCGCTGGCGCGCGAGCACGGCATTCAGCGCTGGGGCACCGACCTCGCCGCGGCACTCGCGAATCCCGACGACACCGTCTTCTTCGACGCCGGCACGACGCAGATGCGCCCGGCGCTGCTGGCGCAGGCGATCCGCGCCGGCAAGCACGTCTACTGCGAGAAGCCGATCGCGACCAACCTGAACGAGGCGGTCGAGATCGCCAAGCTCGCGCAGTCCGCCGGCATCAAGCATGGCGCCGTGCAGGACAAGCTCTTCCTGCCCGGGCTGCGCAAGCTCGACATGCTGCGCCGAGCGGGCTTCTTCGGCCGCATGCTGTCGGTGCGCATCGAGTTCGGCTACTGGGTCTTCGAAGGCGACCTGCAGCCGATCCAGCGGCCGAGCTGGAACTACCGCAAGGCCGACGGCGGCGGCGTCATCCTCGACATGATGTGCCATTGGCGCTACGTGCTCGACAACCTCTTCGGCGAGGTGCAGTCGGTGTCCTGCCTGGGCGCCACCCACATTCCGAAGCGCTGGGACGAGGCGGGGCGGCCCTATGAGGCCACCGCCGACGACGCCGCCTACGCGACCCTGCAGCTCAAGGGGCATGGCGGCGAGCCGGTGGTGGCGCAGGTCAACAGCTCGTGGACGACGCGGGTGCGGCGCGACGACCTCGTCACCTTCCATGTCGACGGCACGCATGGCTCGGCGGTGGCGGGGCTGACCGACTGCCGGGCCCAGTCGCGCGTCGCGACGCCGCGCCCGGTCTGGAACCCCGACGTGCGCCAGACGATGGACTTCTTCGACCAGTGGCAGACGGTGCCGGACACCGAACCCTTCGACAACGGCTTCAAGATCCAGTGGGAGGCCTTCATTCGCCATGTCGTCGACGACGCGCCGTACCGATGGACCTTGCCGGAGGGCGCCAAGGGCGTGCAGCTGGTCGAGGCCGCACTGCAGAGCTGGCAGGAACGGCGCTGGATCGACGTGCCGGCGCTGACGCTGTGAAGATCACGCTCCCGAGCGCCGACGGCAGCCTGCAGCCCTACGCGCTGCAGCGCAGCGGCGGCTTCCGCCCCGTCGAGCCCGGCACCCGCTTCAGCCGCATCGCCTACTCTGCCGCCCACGTGGTCGCCGATCCCCTCGCGGCGATCGACCCCTGGCAGCAATGCGCGATCGACTGGGACACGACGATCGCCTACCGCCGCCGCCTGTGGGCGATGGGCCTGGGCGTGGCCGAGGCGATGGACACCGCGCAGCGCGGCATGGGGCTGGACTGGCCGACCTCGCTCGAGCTCATCCGCCGGTCGATCGACGCCGCGCGCGACGTGCCGGGCGCCTTCCTCGCCAGCGGCTGCGGCACCGACCACCTGGCCGCCGACGACGCCGGGTCGATCGACGACGTGATCCGCGCCTACGAGACGCAGATGGCGGCCATCGAGGCGCTCGGCGGCCGGCTGATCGTGATGGCCAGCCGCGCGCTGGCGCGGGTGGCGACGAGCCCGGCCGACTACGAGCACGTCTACGACCGCGTGCTGAGCCAGGCCCGGCAGCCGGTGATCCTGCACTGGCTCGGCGACATGTTCGACCCGGCGCTGCAGGGCTACTGGGGCAGCGCCGACACCGACGCGGCGATGGACACGGCGCTGGGCATCATCCAGGCCCACGCCGACAAGGTCGACGGCATCAAGATCTCGCTGCTCGACAAGGACAAGGAGATCGCGATGCGTCGCCGGCTTCCCGGCGGCGTGCGCATGTACACCGGCGACGACTTCAACTACGCCGAGCTGATCGCCGGCGACGGTCAGGGCAATGCGCCGACGCATCGTCACAGCGACGCGCTGCTCGGCATCTTCGACGCGATCGCACCCGCCGCCAGCGCCGCGCTGGCCGCGCTCGCCGCCGGCGACGAAGCGCGCTTCCACGCCATCCTCGCGCCCACCGTGCCGCTGTCGCGCCACATCTTCCGCGCACCGACGCGCTACTACAAGACAGGCGTGGTCTTCATGGCCTGGCTGAACGGCCACCAGGATCACTTCGTGATGGTCGGCGGCCAGCAGAGCACGCGTTCGCTGCCGCACCTGGCCGAGCTGTTCCGGCTCGCCGACGGCGCCGGGCTGATCGAGGATCCTGCGCTGGCGGTCCGCCGCATGAGCCACCTGCTGGCACTGCACGGCATCGACGCATGAGGGACTTCTCGGCCGATCACCGCTGGCTGTCGATCAACACCGCGACGGTGCGCAAGCAGCGCGGCGAGGACTGGCCGCTGCTGCAGATCCTCGACGCCTGCGCCGCGCGCGGCATCCGCGCGGTCGCCCCCTGGCGCGACCAGGTCCAGGCGGCCGGGATTGCGGCTACCGCGCGCGCGATGCGGGCGCACGGCTTCGAGCTGTCCGGCTACTGTCGCGGCGGCATGTTCACCTACACCGATCCGGCCTCGCGGCAGGCCGTGCGCGACGACAACCGGCATGCCCTGGACGAGGCCTGCGAGCTCGGCGCCGCCTGCCTGATCCTCGTCGTCGGCGGCCTGCCGGGCGCGCTGGCGGGCCGCGCCGCGCACAAGGACATCGCCGGCGCCCGTGCGCAGGTGACCGAAGGCATCGCCGCGCTGCTCGCCGACGCGCGCGAGCGCGGCATGCCGCTGGCGATCGAGCCGCTGCACCCGATGTACGCGGCCGACCGCGCCTGCATCAACACGCTGGAGCAGGCGCTGGATGTCTGCGACGCGCTGGACCCGGCAGGCACCGGCGCGCTCGGCGTCGCGGTCGACCTGTACCACGTCTGGTGGGACCCGAAGCTGCGCGCTCAGATCGAGCGCGCCGGTCGCGAGCGGCTGCTGGCCTTCCACGTCTGCGACTGGCTGACGCCCACCACCGACCTGCTCAACGACCGCGGCATGATGGGTGACGGCGTGATCGACATCCGCCGGGTCCGCGCCTGGGTCGAGGACCAGGGCTTCGCAGGCTACAGCGAGGTCGAGATCTTCTCGGCCGGGAACTGGTGGCGGCGCGACGGCGGCGAGGTGCTCGACACCTGCATCGAACGCCACCGAAGCTGCGTCTGAGCCGCCGGATCAGGCCGGCGTCGGCGATGCCACCGTGCGCCGCACCCGGCGCACGCTGAACGCGGTGGCGATCAGCACCGCCTGCAGCAGGGCCAGCGCCAGCCAGACCGACGCGTACGCGTGCAGGTCCATCAGCCGGCCGATCAGCAGCGGCGTCAAGGCCTGGCCGATGTCCAGGCCCGAATAGACGACGCCGTAGACGCGGCCGCTGGCGTTGTCCGGCGCGGCGCGCTTGACGATCAGGTCGCGCGAAGGCCCGGCGATGCCGGCGACGAAGCCCATCGCCCCGAACAGCGCCGGCACCAGCCAGGCCGGCACGGTGCCAAAGCCGATCAGCAGCGCCACCGACGCCGCGGCCCCGAAGGCCGCGCCGACGATGCGCTCGCAGCGCTCGGCCTCCTTGGCCAGGAAGCCGCCGACGACCATGCCGCCGGCGGCCGCGACCATGTAGGTCGTCAGGCAGACCGCCACCAACTGCAGCGGCACGCCGTGAAGCTGGCGCGCGGCTTCCGGCGCGAAGGTCTGCACCACCGACAGCGCACCGGCATAGAAGAAGAAGAAGCCGAAGCACATCCACACCGCCGGGATGCGCAGGAACGCGAAAGCACCCTCGCGCGCCGCAGCCGCCGTGCCGGGTTCGACGGCTGCGCCCCCCGGCAGCCTCAGATCGTCGCGCCGGAGCACGAGCACCGCCAGCACCACGAACACCAGTGCCGCGGCGCAGACCAGCGCGAACCGCCAGGAATATGCCAGCGTCAGCGGCACCAGCAGCGCTGGCGCCAGTGCCCAGCCCAGGCTGCCGCTGATGCCGTGCGTGCTGTAGGCGTGTCCGAGCCGGGGCTGGCTGACCTTGCGGTTCAGCAGCGTGTAGTCGACCGGGTGGAACACCCCGTTGCCGACGCCGGCGACCACCGACCACAGCGCCAGCATGCCGTAGTTCGGGCTGGCGGCGAAGCCGAGCGCGGCGACCCCGATCAGCGCCAGCCCCGCGTACAGCACCGGCCGCGGGCCGAAGCGGTCGACCCAGAAGCCCGACGCGGTCTGCGCGATGCACGAGACGACGAAGAAGATCGTCATCAGGAAGCCGAGCTCGGCATAGCCGACGCCCATCGCGTCCTTCAGCCAGGGGAACAGCGGCGCCAGCAGGAGCTGGCTGAAGTGGCTGATGCCGTGGGCCAGGCCGACCAGGCCGATCACGGTCGCGTCCGATCGCCAGGGGGTTGTGATCGACGCCGTCGTGCTCATCTGTGCAATGTACCCAATCCGCACCGTCCCGGCCGAGGACCCGCCGCCCGGCTACCATTGAGGCATGACCGAGAAGCTCTTCGACTACACGCGACAGGACGCCGATGGCACCAGCTGCACGGCGCATGCCTGGGCGCGTGTGCCGGAGCCGCAGACCGGTGCCGCGCGCACCCGAACGATCGAACGCGCCAAGGCCCTGCTCGCCGAGCACCGCGCGGTGCTGGTGGCGCACTACTACGTCGACGGCGACGTCCAGGACCTGGCGCTGGCCACCGGCGGCTGCGTCGCCGATTCGCTCGAGATGGCGCGCTTCGGCCGCGAGCACGCCGCGCGGACCCTGGTCGTCGCCGGCGTGCGCTTCATGGGCGAGTCGGCCAAGATCCTGTCGCCCGACAAGCGCGTGCTGATGCCCGACCTGGAGGCCACCTGCTCGCTCGACCTCGGCTGCCCGGCCGATGAGTTCAGCGCGTTCTGCGACGCCCATCCGGACCGCGAGGTCGTCGTCTACGCCAACACCAGCGCGGCGGTGAAGGCCCGCGCCGACTGGATGGTCACCAGTTCCTGCGCGCTGGCCATCGTCAACCACCTGAAGGACCAGGGCAAGAAGGTGCTGTGGGCGCCCGACCGGCACCTCGGCCGCTACATCCAGGAGCAGACCGGCGCCGACATGCTGATGTGGAACGGCGCCTGCATCGTGCACGACGAGTTCCGCGGCCTGGAGCTCGACCTCTTGCGCCGCGAACACCCGGACGCCAAGGTGCTGGTGCACCCCGAGTCGCCGAAGAGCGTGGTCGAACAGGCCGATGTCGTCGGCTCGACGACGCAGATCCTGCAGGCGGTGATCAACGACCCGGCGAAGACCTTCATCGTCGCCACCGACAACGGCCTGATGCACCGGATGCGCCAGCTCGCTCCGGCCAAGACCCTGCTCGAGGCCCCCACCGCCGGCCGCAGCGCAACCTGCAAGAGCTGCGCGCACTGCCCATGGATGGCGATGAACGCGGTGCAGGGCGTGGTCGACTGCCTCGAGCACGGCCGCGGCGAGATCCTGGTGCCCGAGCCGATCCGCGCGCAGGCCCTGGGCTGCATCGACCGCATGCTCGACTTCGTCGCCCGCCACCCGGCCAGCGTGCAGCGGCCGGGCCTGGTGCCCAACGTCGGGGCGGCCTGAGCGTGGATCGCCACGACGAGACGCTCGCCGAAGCCCGCGAGCGCAACATCAGCGATGCGCTGGCCGAGGACATCGGCCGCTGCGACTGGACCGGCCTGCTGGTGCCGGCCGGACAGCGCATCCGCGCGCGGGTGATCGCGCGCGAGCGCGCCGTGCTCTGCGGTCGCGACTGGTTCGACGGCGTGTTCCGCCGCCTGGACCAGTCGGCGGCGCTCGACTGGTCGGTGCAGGACGGCGACTGGCTCACGCCCGACGCCGAACTCGTGCGCATCGACGCCGACGCGCGCGCGATGCTCGCGGCCGAGCGCCCGGCGCTGAACTTCATCCAGCTGCTCAGCGGCACTGCCACGGTCACGCGACGGCACGTCGACGCGATCGCCGGCGCGTCGCCGAGGCCCTCGGGCTGCGCGATTCTCGACACCCGCAAGACCATCCCCGGGCTGCGGCTGGCGCAGAAATACGCGGTGCGCACCGGCGGCGGCCAGAATCAGCGGCTGGCGCTGTACGACGGCATCCTCATCAAGGAGAACCACATCGCCGCCGCCGGCGGCGTCGGGGCGGCGCTGCGCGAGGCGCGGAGGCTGGAGGCCGGCGTCGACATCCAGATCGAGGTCGAGACGCTGGCACAGCTGGCCGAGGCGCTGGACGCCGGCGCCAACAGTGTGCTGCTCGACAACTTCGACCTGGCCGGCATGCGACGGGCCGTGGCGCTGACCGACGGCCGGGCCCTGCTCGAGGTGTCGGGCAACGTGCAGATCGAGTCGCTGCGCGAGATCGCGGCCACCGGCGTCGACCGGATCTCGATCGGCGCGCTGACCAAACACCTGCGCGCCGTGGACTTTTCACTGCGCGTGACCGGATCGGCCTGAACGACGGTCCAGATCCGCCTGCGGCGGTCGATAGGTCCTCCAGGCTCCAGCCCGGAATTCGCCATGAGCGCCGACTTCTCCTCGCTACGCAACCTCCACGAGCAGGCGGTCATCGAGCTCGTGCGCTCGGGGGCATCGCGCCACCCGCTGATCGCGGACCAGCCCGACCTGCTGGCCGACGTCGCCTGCGTCGCGCTGAACCGGCTGCCACCCCGCTACATCCGCCACGCCGCCGACCATGCGTTCTACCAACGCGAGCACGACCACCGCACGCGCGCTCAGGCCCAGGCCGAGGCGGTCGAGTTCGCCTTCGGCTTCGTCCAGGCCCGCCAGGCGATGCGCGCCCGCGGCTGATCCGCCCGCCATGACACCGATCGAGACGCTGATCGACGAGGCCTGGCGCCAGTGCTACCTCGACCCGGCGCGCGCACGGGCGCTCGGGCATGAACTGGTCGATCGTGGCGAGATGGGCTGGGGCGATCTGCACGTCGCGCTGGCCGAGGTGCGCATCGGCAACGAGGCCGACGCCCTCGCGGCGGCGCAGCGCGCGCGCGCACGCTTCGAGGCCGGCGGCGACCCGACGGGTACCGCGCTGTGCGACGAGGTGATCGCGATCCACCACCGCCGGGTCCAGAACGTCGACGGTTGCCGCGCACTGCATCGGGACATCGATGCGCGACCGGGGCTGCGCTACACGCCGGTGCAGGACTTCGTCGCGCAGAACTCGCGCGCGATCACCGCCAAGCTGCTCGGCGAGCCCGACGAGGCCCTGCGCCGCTTCTACGCCGCGGTCGACGCGGCGCGCCGCAGCGGCCTGGCCGGGCCGCAGGTCACCGCGCTCGGCAACCTCGGCGGCTACCACCAGGGCCTGTTCAACCACGCCGACGCGCTCGACCTGTGCGAGCAGGCGCTGGAGCGGTCCCGGGCCATCGGCGCACGCCAGGCGATGGCCACGGCGATGGCCAACCTGATCATGATCCACCACGCCCAGGGCCGCCACCGCGAAGCGCTGGCCCAGGCCCGTGCGCTGGAGGCCTGCACCGCCGAGGTCGCGCCCGGCACGGTCGGCCGCTTCTCGACCATCGTCGCGATCGCCCACCTCGGCGTCGGCAACCTCGACGCCGCCCAGCGTCTGCTCGACCGCGGCGCGGTCGCCGGCGTCGCCGACGGCGACGGCGTCGCGCAGTGGGCCTGGCTGACCGCGCGCTGCCTGCTCGCCCGCGGCGACGCCGCGGCGGCGCACCGCGTCGTCGAGGACGCGCTGGCC
>CALJUI010000283.1 GCA_937975735.1 uncultured Rubrivivax sp. | reverse complement strand
GCGCCGCCGCGTGCAGATCATCTTCCAGGAGCCGTTCGGCTCGCTGAACCCGCGCATGCGCGTGGCCGAGCTGCTCGACGAAGGGCTCGCGGCATTGCAGCCCGATCTAGACGCCGGCACGCGGCGCGAGCGCATCGGCACGCTGGTCGAGCGCGTCGGGTTGCGCCGCGATGCGCTCGAGCGCTACCCGCACGAGTTCTCCGGCGGCCAGCGCCAGCGCATCGCGATCGCCCGCGCGCTGGCGGTCGAGCCCGAGCTGATCGTCTGCGACGAACCGACCTCGGCGCTCGACGTGTCGGTGCAGGCGCAGATCCTGAACCTGCTGCGCGAGCTGCAGCGCGACCTGCGCGTGTCCTACCTGTTCATCACGCACAACATCGGTGTCGTCGAGTACATCGCCGACCGCGTCGCGGTGATGCGGGCCGGAAGCCTGGTCGAGCAGGGGGACTGCGGCGAGGTCATGGCCCGCCCGGCCGAGGCCTACACGCGCCAGTTGCTGGCTGCGGTGCCCCGCCTGTCGGCGGCTGTTACAAGTTGATGTTGTAGTCGCCCAACGCGCCGCCCCCCGGGGTGCAGGGGCGATCGCACGCCCGGGCCTTGCCCGAATCCTGACCGGGATTCCGGGCGCCGGGAAATAGTCAAGCGGATCAATCACTTACGGCTATCGAGCCGTGCTGCTGTCGGGGCAGGTGCCGGCGCTCAGAAATCCGGTCATGGAATTCCCGAGGGGGGGCGCCAAAACCGACCTGTGACAATCGGGCGACAAGTTTCAGACGTTCGGACACAAGCCGTTTGCAAGAGGCGGCACATGAATTGCTCTGGAACTGTTTCGTATCGATCAACCTTCCATCAGGAGTGTGGTTCATGTTCAAGAGGACGAAAGTCTCCGCCGGCGTGCTGCTGGCCATCGGCAGCGCACTGGCGCTGCCGAGTCTCACCGCGTACGCACAAGACCGCGTTGAGATCACCGGCTCGCGCATCAAGCGCGCGGCCGCCGAGGGCTCGCTGCCCGTGACCGTGGTGTCGCGCGAGCAGATCGAGGCCACCGGCTCGGTCACCATCGCCGAGTTCATCCGCACGACGACCTTCGCCTCGTTCGGCAACTTCCGCCCGCAGAGCGGCAGCTCGGCGCAGGGCTTCTCCGAAGCCAACCTGCGCGGCCTGGGCTCGCAGCGCACGCTGGTGCTGGTCGACGGCAAGCGCGTCGCCAAGGACCCGCAGGTCGGCTCCGCCGTCGACATGAACTCGATCCCGGTCGCCGCGATCGAGCGCATCGAGATCCTGACCGACGGCGCCTCGGCCGTGTACGGCTCCGACGCCATCGGCGGCGTCATCAACGTCATCCTGCGCAAGGACTTCCAGGGTGGCGTCGTGACCATCGGCGAGACGGGTACGTCGTCCAAGGGCGGCGACCGCAAGGAAGCGTCGGCGCTGTTCGGCGTGTCCGGCGAGCGCGGCCGCGTGCTGATCGGCGCGTCGGCGACCAGCCGCGACATCATCTTCCAGCGCGACAGCCCCCTGGGCGTGACCCGCGGCGCGTCGTCGTACTCGAACAACTACTTCCAGCAGCCTGGCCTCGGCGGCTTCCTCGGCGCGGTGCCGGGCGGCTGCAACGACCCCAACTTCTACACGACGACCCGCTGCCGCTACGACTTCACCTTCGCTGCCGCCGACGAGGCCGACGTCGACAACAAGTCGATCTTCGGCCGCGGCGAGGTGCGCATCAACAACGACTGGAGCGCCTACCTGACCGCCTCCGTCTCGCGCACCGACACCTTCGGCCGCTACGCGCCGGTGCCCGGCGAGATCCCGATCCAGCCCGGCAGCCCGGCCTACCCGGTCGGCATGGGCGCGACCGGCACCGTCTACCTGGCGCACCGTTTCGCAGCGGGCGGCAACCGCGACAACTACACCGACCGCAACCTGTACGACACGGCGATCGGCGCGCGCGGCACGGCCGGCCAGTTCGACATCGACGTCGGCGTGCGCCGCACGGTGTCGAAGTTCGTTGAGTTGGGCTACGGCTACGTCGTTCAGGACCTCGCGGTCCAGGCGATCAACAACGGCAGCTACAACTTCCGCAGCCCGGCCAGCAACCCCGCGTCGGTGATCAATGCCTTCACGACGTCGACCAGCCGCAACGGCCTGTGGGACCAGAAGGAAGCCTACGCCAACGCCACCACCGAGCTGTTCGCGATGGGTGGCGGCAAGGCGGCGCTCTACGTCGGCATCGAGACCCGCACCGAGAACTACCAGGACACCTACGACTCGCTGAGCGAAGGCGGCCAGGTGCTCGGCAGCTCGGGCAGCTCGGCCGGCGGCGGCCGCGACGTGCACGCGCTCGGCGCGGAACTGCTGCTGCCGATCACCAAGACGCTGGAAGCCACGCTGGCGGCGCGCTACGAGAAGTACTCGGACTACGGCAGCGACTTCTCGCCGAAGGCCTCGCTGCGCTTCCGTCCGACGCCGAACCTGACGCTGCGCGCCTCGGTGGGCCAGGGCTTCGCCGCCCCGACCCTGCCGCAGCTGACGCAGAAGCCGGCCTTCAGTGCCGACTCGATCGTCGACCGCCAGCACTGCATCGCCGACGGCAACACGCCGGCGTTCTGCGACGCGCTGCCGGCCCCGTCGTTCCAGATCAACGGCACGGTGATCTCCAACCCGGCGCTGTCGTCGGAGAAGTCGGACCAGTTCTCGTTCGGCGGTGTCTGGGACATCACGCCGAACCTGAGCGTCGAGGCGACCTACTGGAACACCAAGATCAAGGACCGGATCGTCAACGTCAGCGCGCAGACCATCGTCAACCGCAACAACGGCACCAGCTCGCTGCCCATCCCCCCGGGGCTGAGCATCACGCGTGACGCCTCGGGCTTCATCACCAGCGTGGTGCGCGGCGCGACGAACGAAGGCGAACTGCAGGCCTCCGGCATCGACATGAGCGCCATCTTCGCGCACCGGTACGCCAACGTCGGCTCGTTCCGCCACTCGCTGCAGTACTCGCACATGCTCGAGTACAAGATCAACGGCGCGGAGCAGGTCGGTCTGTTCGGCAACCCGGAGAGCCGGGCCACGCTGTCGAACTCGTTCACCCGCGGCCCGGTCACGGCGTCGTGGAACGTGAACATGATCGGCAAGAACGGCCAGTCCTCGGTGGGCTTCGTCGGGTCGTACACGACGCACGACGTGCAGGCGCGCTTCGCGCTGCCGATCAAGGGCGTGACGCTGGCGGTCGGTGCGATCAACATCACCAAGAAGCTGCCGCAGATGGTGTCCGACAACACCCGCCAGTTCAACTTCGACCTGTACGACGCCTACGGCCGCCAGGTCTACGGCCGCCTCGAGGCGAAGTTCTGATCGACGGATCGTCGACACAGTCGGCCTGACGCGGCGAGCGCCGCGTCACACCGCAGACCAGGCCCGGGTGGCGACACCCGGGCCTTTTTCTTTGGGAATCGTCGTCGGTCTAGGGGCAGGGGCGGCGCGGACCGGCGACCAGGGACCCGGCCATCCAGGCCGATCCGGCACGGGACTCCGGGGGCGACGGCAACCGGTCGTGCAGGTCCTGGCGATCGACGTCGCGCCCGTCGGCGCGCAGCGTGTCGACCACGGCGGCGAGGCCGGGTTCGTCGAGCGCGTGGGTGCTCAGGTCGCGCAGGCGCTCGCGGATGTCCTGGAGCATCGCCGCCAGGCCCTGCAGCGCCAGCTCGCCGGCCTGTGCGCCATCGGCGTTGGCCGCGCGGAAGGCCTGCACGGCACGGTTGTGCGCGTCGACCAGCACGTCGGGGCAGAGGCTGGTCTTGCGCCGCGCGTGCAGCGCGGCGGTGCATTCGTCGAAGCGGCTGCGCATCGCCCCGTAGCGCTCGGCCTGGGCGGCCAGGCGGGCGCGCCCCTCGTGGCTGGCCATCAGCCGCATCGGCTCGAGCATGTCGCGCGCCGCGGCCAGCCAGCCGTCGCCGGCCAGCAGCCAGTCGAGGTGACCGAGTTCCTCGCGCGCCAGCACACACGGGCGCGCGCCGGCGTGGTGCATCCCGAAGGCCAGCGTGCCGCCGGGACGGCAGACGCGCAGCGCCTCGTGCAGCGAGCGCTTCATGTCGCTGTACTCGATGCCGTACTGGCTGACCACGAGGTCGAAGTGGCCGGACGCAAAGGGCAGTGCTTCGGCGCCCAGGCCGGGATGGAAATGCACGCGAGGCTCGGTTGCGGCCCAGACCGGGGCGACGCGCGCGAGGTCGACCGCGTCGCAGTGCCAGCGTTCATCGGACCGCGTCTGCTGCAGCAGGCGGGCGAGCGCGCCGTTGCCGCAGGCGATGTCGAGCACCCGCGCCGCCGGCGGTGCGGCGCCGAACTGCGCCTGCCAGAATGCCCCGATGGCGCCGCCATAGCGGCCCTGCATGTCAGCGCTGCAGCTGTGCTGCGCGCCACCGGCCCAGTAGCGCGACCAGGCGTCGGTGCGCGCGGCGGGGCTCACTTCGGGGCGAGTCGGATCGCGCCGTCGAGCCGGATGACCTCGCCGTTGAGCATGTCGTTGACGACGATGTGCTCGACCAGCCTGGCGTAGTCCAGCGGGGTGCCCAGGCGGCTGGGGAAGGGCACGCTGGCGGCCAGCGCATCCTGCACCTCCTGGGGCATCGTGAACAGCATCGGCGTGCCGAAGATGCCCGGCGCGATCGTCATGTTGCGGATGCCGTTGCGCGCCAGGTCGCGGGCGATCGGCAGCGTCATGCCGACGACGCCGCCCTTGCTGGCGCTGTAGGCTGCCTGGCCGATCTGGCCGTCGTAGGCGGCGACGCTGGCGGTGCTGATCAGCACGCCGCGCTCACCGGTGGGCTCGGGTTCGTTCCTGGCCATCGCCGTGGCGGCGAGGCGGATCATGTTGAAGCTGCCGATCAGGTTGACCGTGATCGTCTTGGCGAACAGCGCCAGCGGGTGCGCGCCGTCCTTGCCGACCGTCTTCGCGGCCGGCGCGATGCCGGCGCAGTTGACCAGGCCGACCAGCTTGCCCAGGCCGGTGGCGGCGTCCACGG
The DNA here is from genome assembly GCA_937975735.1 of uncultured Rubrivivax sp. Classification (GTDB taxonomy): domain Bacteria; phylum Pseudomonadota; class Gammaproteobacteria; order Burkholderiales; family Burkholderiaceae_C; genus Rubrivivax. Next base: position 3,350 of record CALJUI010000283.1, on the reverse strand, counting down.
CGGCCTGCGCGTCGGCCTCCTGGCTGACGTCGCACTTGACGAAGCGACCGCCGATCTCCTTGGCCACCGCCTCGCCGCGATCGACCTGCAGGTCGGCGATCACGACCTTGCCGCCGCGCTCGGCAAGCAGCCGTGCGCTGCCTTCGCCGAGCCCGGAAGCCCCGCCGGTGACGATGAAGACCTTGCCCTTGATGTCCATGACGGTTCCTGCCTTCGTGTTCAGGCGAGCGCCTCGAAGGCGCGCGCGGTGATCTGCTCGACGCTGCCTTCGCCGCTGATGCGGCGGTAGCGCGGCGCGTCCTTGTCGCCGGTCTTGGCCCATCGCGCGTAGTAGTCCACCAGCGGCCGGGTCTGCGCCTGGTAGACCGCCAGGCGCTTGCGCACGGTCTCTTCCTTGTCGTCGTCACGCTGGATCAGCGGCTCGCCGGTCACGTCGTCCTGGCCGGCGACCTTGGGCGGGTTGAACTTGACGTGGTAGGTGCGGCCGGAGGCCGCGTGCACGCGGCGCCCGCTCATGCGCTCGATGATGGCGCTGTCGGGCACGTCGATCTCGAGCACGACGTCGAGCTTGACGCCGGCGCCCTTCATCGCCTCGGCCTGCGGGAGCGTGCGCGGGAAGCCGTCGAACAGGAATCCGTTGGCGCAGAGGGGGCGGGCGATGCGCTCGTTCACGAGGCCGATGATGATGTCGTCGCTGACCAGGGCACCGGCATCCATGACCTTCTTGGCCTCCACGCCGAGCGGCGTGCCGGCCTTGACCGCGGCGCGGAGCATGTCGCCGGTGGAGATCTGCGGGATGCCGTACTTCTGGCAGATCACGGCCGCTTGCGTGCCCTTGCCGGCGCCGGGTGCGCCCAACAGGATCAGTCTCATGGAAGCCCTCGACTTGTCGTTCTGATGGTGGTCCGGCGCGGCATCGCGGCGTGCGCCGACCCAATGTGAAACGAGAATATCACGCGATGTCCTGCGCCAGCCTGACGGCGCGGCGCGCCGCTCAGGCGAACAATCTGCGCACGCGTTCGAGGTCTTCCGGCGTGTCGACGCCCGGCCCCGGGGGCTGGGCGGTGACGTGCACGGCGATCCGTTCGCCATGCCACAGCACGCGCAGCTGCTCGAGCGATTCCAGTGTCTCGATCGGCGCCGCCGGCAGCTCCGGGAATCGGCGCAGGAAGCCCGCGCGGTAGGCATACAGGCCGACATGGCGCAGCGGCGCCGGCGACGGCAGCGCCGGCTTGCCCGCGGCCGCGCCGTCGCGCCACCAGGGCAGCGGCGCGCGGCGGAACAGCAGCGCGCGGCCGGCGGCGGCGAGCACCACCTTGACGACGGTCGGGTTCAGGTACTCGCTTAGCGCATCGATCGGGTGGGCGACCGTCGCCACCGCGCAGTCGGGGTGCTCGCCGAGCAACTCGGCGCTGCGGCGGATCAGCCGCGGGTCGATCAGCGGTTCGTCGCCCTGCACGTTGACGACGAGGTCGTCGCCGTCCAGCCCCAGTGCGCCGCAGGCCTCGGCCAGCCGGTCGCTGCCGCTGGCGTGGTCGGTGCGCGTCATCAGCGCCGATACCCCGTGCGCCTGGCAGGCCTGCACGATGCGCTGGTGATCGGCGGCGACGATCACCTGCGCCGCACCCGACTCGGCGGCGCGGCGCGCCACGCGCACGACCATCGGCAGCCCGCCGATGTCGGCCAGCGGCTTGTCGGGCAGGCGCGTCGACGCCAGCCGCGCCGGGATCAGGACGTGGAAGTTCACGCCTTCGGGTCCCAGGTCCGCGCTTCGGACTCGAGCATCACCGGGATGCCGTCGCGGATCGGGAAGGCGAGCCGGTCGGCCTTGCAGCCGAGCTCCAGCGGGCGCTGCTGATCGTCGCGCAGCATCTGCAGCGGCCCCTTGCAGACGGGGCAGACGAGCAGGTCGATCAGGCGGTGGTCGAGGGGCATGGCGGTTCGGGCGGCGCGAGGCGCTGGCACAGCGCGCTGATCAGTTCGGAGGGCAGTTCGAAGTCTAGCCCGACGACCCAGACCCGCGTCTCGCCGATCGTCCGCAGGTCGAGCTTGACCGCGTCCTTCTCGGTGCAGACCACGTCGGCGGCACCGATCGGCCACGGCACGGCGTCGAACGCCGCGTGGTCGGGCAGTGGCGTCGGGTCGATGTCGAGGCCGGCCTCGACGAGCATGCGGAAGAAGCGCTGCGGCGCGGCGATGCCGGCGATCGCGACGAGGCGTCGACCCCGCAGCTGCGAAAGCAGCTCGGGCTGCATCGGCTTGCCGGCGTGCCAGTCGGCCAGCGCCACCGCTCCGGCCAGCCGTCGCCGCGCGCACGGGCCCGGCAGCGGCGTGCTCGGTGCCGGCGCGTTGTAGAGCACCAGCGCGTGATCGGGCAGGTGCGCCGGCAGCACCTCGCGCAGCGGACCCGCCGGGAGCAGCGCGCCGTTGCCGACGCCCCGCTCGTCGAACACCCAGACCTCGGCATCGCGTGCCAGCGCGCGGTGCTGCAGGCCATCGTCGGCGATCAGCAGGTCGACCTGCGGGTGCCCGGCGAGCAGGTGGCGGGCGGCGTCGACGCGCCGCGTGGCGACGACCACCGGCGCCCCGGTGGCGCGACGGATCAGCAGCGGCTCGTCGCCGCAGACGCGTCCGTCGGTGTCCGGCTGCACGTCGACGATGCCGCCCGCCCGTCGGCCGTAGCCGCGCGACACGACGCCGGGCCGGTGGCCCGCCGCCTGCAGCGCTCGCACGAGCGCGATCACGGTGGGCGTCTTGCCGGCGCCGCCGACGACGAGGTTGCCGACCACCAGCACCGGGCAGGGCGCGCGCCAGGCGCGCGCCGTCTGGCGCCGGGCCTGCCAGGCCGCCAGCGCGGCGTAGAGCGCGCTCAGCGGCAGCAGGGCGGCCGTGACCGGCCCGAGGCGGGGGGACCACCAGCGGCGCTGCAGCGCATCGCCGACGGCCCGCAGGACCATCAGCGTCAGCGGGTGCCGCCCGCCGGCGCCTGCGCGGCGAAGGTCAGCTTGACCAGGCCGGCGCGGCGCGCCGCATCCAGCACGTTGATCACCGACTGGTGCACCGGCCGACCGTCGGCCGGGACGATGAGCAGCGAGTCGGCACGGTCGCCGGCGGCAGCGGCGAGCACGCGGGTAAGCTGCGCGGCGCGGCGGCTGGCGGCGAGCTGCTTGTTGACGCTGTAGCGACCGTCGCCCGACACCGCGACGACGATCTCGGTCGGCCGGTCCTTGAGCTTCTCGGCGTCGGCGGTCGGCAGCGCGACCTGCAGCTCGGTGAACCGCGAGTAGGTCGTCGTCAGCATCAGGAAGATCAGGATCACCAGCAGCACGTCGATGAACGGGATCAGGTTG
>CALJUI010000282.1 GCA_937975735.1 uncultured Rubrivivax sp. | reverse complement strand
TGATGGAGGCCGACCACCACTGCATGCACTGGCGCGGCATCAAGGACACCGACTCCGCGATGGTCAACAGCGTGATGCGCGGCGCCTTCCTGAAGAACCCCAACCTGCGCCGCGAGTTCCTCGCGCTGCTGCCGCGCAAGGCCGACTGACCCCCGATCGACCCGCTCACCCCGAGGCCCCGCCCATGCTCGTCCGCCTGATGTACGCCAGCCGCGCCGTCGAGGCCGTCGACCAGAACGAACTGGTCGCGATCCTGCGCAAGTCCAAGTCCAACAACCCGGAGCACGGCATCACCGGCGTGCTGTGCTATTCCGAGGGCATCTTCCTGCAGGTGCTCGAAGGCGGCCGCAGCGAGGTCAACCGCCTGTACAACCGCATCGCCGCCGACCCGCGCCACGCCGGCGTCGAGCTGATGCACTACGAGGAGATCAGCGAGCGGCGCTTCGCCGGCTGGTCGATGGGCCAGGTCAACATGGCGCGGCTGAACCGCGCGCTGCTGCTGAAGTACTCGGCCAAGGCCGTGCTGGACCCGTTCTCGGTGTCCGGCGTGGTGTCGATGGCGATGCTCGACGAACTCGTCGAGACCGCCTCGGTCGTCGGGCAGCCCTGAGGCTCCGTGTTTCTACCAAGCCGGGCGAGAGCGCCATCTAGTATATTTGTGTGTGCTTATATGTTGATGGATGCTGTCGTCCATCGCAAGGGAGATGCAGGTGAGTGATGAACGGGCCGTGACCGGCCGGATCCGCAAGGCGCCCGAGAATTTCCTCGACGCCGACGGCGTGAAGACCGTCTTCGCCGAGGCGAAGCGCGGCCGCCGCGACTTCATGCGCCGCGCGTTCGCGGCGGCCGCCGCGGGCGCCGCCGCGCCGGTGGCGCTGGCGCAGTCCAACCCGGTGCCGGCCTCCGGCGGCGATCCGAACATCCTGAAGCTGCCGCCGCACAGCACCGGCCTGGGCCAGCCGGTGGCCACCGACGGCTACGGCAGCCCGTCGAAGTTCGAGTCCAACGTGCAGCGCCGCCAGAGCCCGGGCCTGACCCAGACGACGCAGGCCAGCGTGTCCTTCGCGCCGCTGCAGAGCCTGTTCGGCATCGTCACGCCCAGCGGCCTGCACTTCGAGCGGCACCACCAGGGCTGGTGGGACGTCGACCCGTCCAAGCACCGGCTGATGGTCAACGGTTCGGACGAGGCGATGGTCAAGACGCCGCGCGTGTTCACGCTCGACGAGATCATGCGCCTGCCGTCGGTCAGCCGCTTCCACTTCATCGAGTGCGGCGCCAACACCGGCATGGAGTGGGGCAACGTCGCGGTGCCGACCTGCCAGTACTCGCACGGCATGATCAGCTGCAGCGAATTCACCGGCGTGCCGCTGAAGATCCTGCTCGACATCGTCGGCATCGACGCCAAGCGCGGCCGCTACGTGCTGGCCGAGGGCGCCGACGGCTCGTCGATGACGCGCACGATCCCGATGGAGCTGATCGAGAACGGCCAGGTGCTGGTCGCCTACGGCCAGAACGGCGAGATGCTGCGGCCCGAGAACGGCTACCCGCTGCGCCTGGTGGTGCCGGGCGTGCAGGGCGTCAGCTGGGTCAAGTACCTGCGCCGCATCGAGGTCGGCGACAAGCCCTACGGCACCAAGGACGAGGCCATCCACTACGTCGACCTGATGCCCAGCGGCCTGCACCGCCAGTACACGAGCATCCAGGAGTGCAAGAGCGTGATCACGACGCCCTCCGGTGGCCAGGTGCTGCTGGACAAGGGCTTCTACAACATCAGCGGCCTGGCCTGGTCCGGTCGCGGCAAGGTCAAGCGGGTGGACGTGTCGGTCGACGGCGGCCGCAACTGGCGCACGGCGCGCCTGGAGACGCCGGTGCTCGACCGCTGCCTGACGCGCTTCAACATCGATTGGGCCTGGAACGGCAAGCCGACGCTGGTGCAGTCGCGCGCGATGGACGAGACCGGCTACGTGCAGCCGACCTACCAGCAGCTGCGCAAGGTGCGCGGCACCCGTTCGATCTACCACAACAACGCGATCCAGACCTGGCTCGTGCAGGAAAGCGGCGAGGTGAAAAATGTCCAGCTCACCTAAGGCCTGGTTCGCCGCCGCGGCCCTGCTGCTCGCCGGTGCGGCTTTCGCGCAGAGCACCGCCTATCCCGGCATCGGCCGCCCGGCCACGGCCAAGGAGGTCGCGGCCTGGGACATCGACGTGCGACCGGACTTCAAGGGCCTGCCCAAGGGCAGCGGCACGGTGGCCGCCGGCATGGAGATCTGGGAGACGCAGTGCGCCTCGTGCCACGGCATCTTCGGCGAGAGCAACTCGGTGTTCTCGCCGCTGGTCGGCGGCACGACCGCCGAGGACATCAAGACCGGCCGCGTGGCGCGCCTGCTCGACGAAGCCTTCCCCGGCCGCACGACGATGATGAAGGTGCCGACGGTGTCGACGCTGTTCGACTACATCCGCCGGGCGATGCCATGGAACGCGCCGAAGACGCTGAGCGACGACCAGGTCTACGCCGTCACCGCCTACCTGCTCAATCTGGAGCGCGTGCTGCCCGACGACTTCACGCTGTCGGACCGCAACATCGCCGAGGTGCAGGCGCGCATGCCCAACCGCAACGGCATGACCACCGATCACGGCATGTGGCCGGGCAAGGGCATGGGCAACGGCGGCAAGCCGGACGTGCAAGCGGTGGCCTGCATGAAGGACTGCGCGGGCGAACCGCAGCTCAAGTCCTTCCTGCCCGACTTCGCGCGCAACCAGCATGGCAACCTCGCCGAGCAGAATCGCATCGTCGGAGCGCAGTTCGGCGCGGACACCACGCGGCCGCCCGGCGCGGCCCCGGTGCCCGTGCCGGTCGCGGCGCCGAAGGCGGCGGCCGCGGGCGGCGGCGACGTCGCGACCATGCTGCAGAAGAACAACTGCACGGCCTGCCACGGCATGGACAGTAGGATCGTCGGGCCGAGCTTCGTGGAGATCGCGCGCAAGTACGACAAGCGCGAGGACAGGGAAGCCTATCTGGCCGGCAAGATCGTGTCCGGCGGCAGCGGGGTGTGGGGCGCCATCCCGATGCCGGCTCAGGAACTGCCGCCCGAGCAGGTCAAGGCCATCGCACGCTGGCTGGCCACCGGCGCGAAGAAGTAGAGGAATCCCCGCAAGGGTATGTCCGGTACAAGCGGCCGGGCGAAATCATTCATGATTGGCGAATATAAGGAGCGAACGATGCAAACACGTCGAGAGATGCTGAGCCACAGTGCCGCTGTCGCGGGGCTGCTGGCGAGCGCGGGCCTTCTGCCTCAAGCCGCCCAGGCGGCGTGGAGCGAGGCGGCTTTTGCGGCGAAGAACATGGCCGACGCGGTCAAGGCCCTCGGCGGCAGCGCGCCGGCCGAGAGCAAGGACGTGACGATCACCGGGCCGGACATCGCCGAGAACGGCGCCGTCGTGCCGGTCGGCGCGTCCACCAGTCTGGCCGGCGCCAAGCGCCTGCTGCTGCTGGTCGAGAAGAACCCGAGCGTGCTCGCCGCGGTGTTCGACGTCACCGACAAGGTCGAGGCCAACGTCAGCACGCGCGTGAAGATGGGCCAGTCCTCGAACGTCTACGCGGTGGCGATGATGGGCGACGGCAAGGTGCTCTTCGCGCAGAAGGAAATCAAGGTCACCCTCGGTGGCTGCGGCGGTTAAGCAAGGAGAAACGACATGGCAGATCCGATGCGCATTCGCGCCCAGGCCGCCGGTGACAAGACCACCGTGCGTGTCCTGATGAGTCACGAGATGGAAACCGGCCAGCGCAAGGACAGCGCCGGCAAGGTGATCCCGGCCCACTTCATCAGCGAAGTCACCGCCGCCCACAACGGCACCACGGTGATGACCGCGCAGTGGGGACCTTCGGTCGCGAAGAACCCCTTCCTGCAGTTCACGGTCAAGGGCGCCAAGGCCGGCGACAAGATCACGATCAGCTGGCTCGACAACAAGGGCGACAAGCGGACCGACGAAGCCACGGTGTCCTGACCGCGGCACGTAGAGCACAAGAGCAAAGGAGACCACGCGGATGACGACCCCCCGACTCACCCTGACCGCGCTCGCTGCGCTGGCCCTGGCGGCCGGCAGCGGCGCGGCGCTGGCGCAGAAGTCCACCGCGGACGGCATCGCCGAGTACCGCCAGATGCTGGCGGACGGCAACCCGGCCGAGCTGTACGAGGCCAAGGGCGAGGAGCTGTGGAAGAAGCCGCGTGGGCCGAAGAACGCCTCGCTCGAGAAGTGCGACCTGGGCAAGGGCCCGGGCGTCGTGAAGGGCGCCTTCGTCGAACTGCCGCGCTACTTCGCCGACACCGGCCGGGTGCAGGATCTCGAGTCGCGACTGATGACCTGCATGCAGACGCTGCAGGGCATCGATCCGGCCGAGGTCATGAAGGCCGGCTTCCGGCAGGGCGAGAAGGGCAACGTCGAGGCGATGGCGACCTGGGTCGCCGGCATGTCGCGCGGCATGCGCTTCAACCTGCCGCAGAACCACCCGGAGGAGAAGCGCTTCTACGAGCTCGGCAAGAAGGCTTTCTTCTTCCGCGGCGGCACGCACGACTTCTCGTGCGCCTCCTGCCACGGCGAGGACGGCAAGCGCATCCGCCTGCAGGACCTGCCCGACCTGACGAAGAACCCCGGCGACGGCATCGGCTTCGCGGCCTGGCCGGCCTACCGCGTCGGCAACGGCCAGATGTGGGGCATGCAGCACCGCCTGAACGACTGCTATCGCCAGCAGCGCTTCCCGTACCCCGGCTACACGTCCGACGTGACGATCGCCCTGTCGTCGTACATGGGCGTCAATGCCAAGGGTGCCGAGTCGATCGCGCCGGCGATCAAGCGCTGAAGGAGACTGCATTGATGAAGAAGACCACGATGGCGCTCGGCGCCACCGCCGCTCTGGTGCTGGTGGGCTGCGCCAGCGGCCCGATGATGTCCAAGGGCTCCGGCGACGAGTTCATGTCGATGATGAAGACCTCGTTCAGCGCGCGGGGCATCGCCAAGATGGACCGCATCGAGCAGGATCTCGGCCAGGCCGCCTGCTCGTCGGACAAGGACCCCTCGCCCGCGGTCGCCAAGCGCGTCGAAGCCGAGGCGCTGGCGTCGATCCAGTGGCCCGCCGGCGGCCAGTACTTCGGCGACTGGAAGGCCGGCGAGAAGCTCGCCCAGGGCGGCCGGGGCATGACCTGGACCGACAAGAGCACCGACCCGAAGGACAACGGCGGCAACTGCTACAACTGCCACCAGATCAGCAAGGAAGAGATCTCCTACGGCACGATCGGCCCGAGCCTGTACAACTACGGCAAGATCCGCGGCGTCAAGGACGTCACCGCGAAGTCGTCGGCCGAGGTCGTGCAGTACACCTGGGGCAAGCTGTGGAACAGCAAGGCCTACGCGGCCTGCTCGAACATGCCGCGATTCGGCCACAAGGGCCTGCTGAACCAAGACCAGATCCGCGACCTGATGTCGCTGCTGCTCGACCCGCGTTCCCCGGTCAACCAGTAAGCGGCTCCTCGCCAGGCCCGCTTCGGCGGGCCTTTTGTTCTTCAAAACATAAGCAGTTACTTATCATGAGTTTGAGCAAGCGCGACTTCATGCAGGTCCTGACCGCCGGCAGCGTGGCCGGCATGGGGCTGGCGCGCTGGGCCGATGCCGATGCGGCCAGTGCCGAGCAGGGCCTGTACGACCTGCCGCCGCTGGGCACCGGTGCCGGCTTCGTGTCCCTGCTGCACATGACCGACTGCCATGCGCAGCTGAAGCCGATCTACTTCCGCGAGCCGAGCGTGAACCTCGGTGTCGGCGACATGAGCGGCCAGCTGCCGCACCTCGTGGGCGAGCACCTGCTGAAGAAGGCCGGCGTGCGCCCCGGCACCGCGCTGGCCCATGCCTACACCTATCTCGACTTCGAGAAGGCGGCACGCCGCTACGGCCGGGTCGGCGGCTTCGCCCACCTGGCCACCCTGGTCAAGCGCATGAAGGCCAGCCGCCCTGGCGCGCTGCTGCTCGACGGCGGCGACACCTGGCAGGGCTCGGCGACGGCGCTGTGGACCGACGCGCAGGACATGGTCGACGCGTGCAAGGCGCTGGGCGTCGACGTGATGACCGGACACTGGGAGTTCACCTACGGCATGGAGCGGGTCAAGGCGATCGTCGAGAAGGACTTCGCCGGCAAGGTCGACTTCGTCGCGCAGAA
>CALJUI010000281.1 GCA_937975735.1 uncultured Rubrivivax sp. | reverse complement strand
GCCGGCCTCGTGCAGCGCCTGCGCGAAGTGCCGCATCGCCGACAGGAAGAGGGCGATGCGCGGCTGGCTCGACCAGACGTGGGTGGACTCCTCGGCGACCTCGGCCATCCAGACCGCGTCGGTGGCGCCGTCGAAGCCATCGAAGCCGCTGGCCTCGAGGTCGAGCTGGTCACCGAGCACGATGACCAGGCGTCGCAGCGCTTCAGCCGCCACGGGCGGCCTTGGCACGACGGCGGCAGGCGTCCGAGCAGTGACGCACCTCGTCCCAGTGCCGCGCCCAGGCCCGGCGCCAGCCCATCGGCCGGCCGCAGACGGTGCACGTCTTGACCGGCAGGTGGGCCTTCAGCCCCTTGGTGCCCTTCGGCGGATTCATGCCCGGCTATCGATCGAGGCGAGCAGCGCATCGGCCATCGCCTGTCCGGACAGCCAGGCGCCTTCGACGCCGCCGCCGCCGAGGTGGTCGCCGCAGGCGCCGAGGCCGGTCGCCGGGTCGAACCAGCTCGGCGGTTCGGCGGCCGACGTCGAATGGCGCGGCGCGTTCGCGTAGCGCCAGCGGTGCACCCAGCGCGCCCGCCAATCCAGCGGATGGCCGAGCACGGCCTCGACCGCGGCGCTCAGCCTGGCCTGCACGTCCTCGGCCGTGCTCTCCAGGTGCGTCTGGCTCCAGTCGCCGGTGGCCTGCGCCACCCAGGCGTCGACGCCCGGCGTGACGCTGCGGCCCGGCTTGGCACCGTTGCGGGCGAGCCAGGCGAGCGGGCCGTCGAGCGGGCGGATCGCGTCCCAGGCCGGCCCGCGCGGTCCGGCCGCGGCCACGCCCATCAGGGCCCAGCAGGGGCGCATCGGCCAGGCCGCGGCGCGCTGCGCCCAGTCGGCCCGATGGGGCTGCAGCAGCACCGCGGCCTGCGCCGGCGGCAGCGCGAGCACGACGTGGCTGAAGCCCTGCGCCGGGTCCGTGCCGTCGACCGCCAGCGCCCATCGGCCGCCCGCTCGATCGGCGTCGCGCCGAATCGCGTCGACGCGGGCGTTCAGTCTCAGGGCCAGGCCGGCGACCAGCGCCTGGCACCAGCGCGGCATCGCGGGGGTGCCGACCCACAGCGTCTCCGGCGACAGCGGCTGGAAGCCGGTCGGCGCCATCGCCGCCGGCCAGCGGGCCAGCCAGCCGCGGGCCTCGGCGTCCTGGACCGCAGCGCGGAACGGGGCGGAGGGCGCGCTGAAGCAGGGCGCCCCGTGGTCGAAGGCGGCTGCGTGGGACTGGCCGTCGGCGTCGGTCCAGCCGGCCCGCCGCGTCGACATCCGGCCGCCGACGCCGCGCGACTTGTCGAACAGCTCGACCTCGACGTCGGCCTCGGCCAGCCGCTGCGCGCAGACGCTGCCGGCCAGGCCGGCGCCGATCACGGCGACACGTGGATGATTCATCGGGCGAGCGGGTCGGGCGTCCGCCACAGCCGGCGCACGCGCAGGAAGACACGGTAGCCGACCTCGAGTGCGGCCAGCACGACGGGCCGCGAGCACAAACGCCCCCACCACGCGGTGGCCGGCAGCGAGCGCCACAGCGCCACGAACGCCGCGGCGCCGCCGACGAGCCGGCCTTGCGGGTCGCGCAGGTGCATCCGCGCCAGCGCCGCCTCCCGGCTCAGGTCCGGGCCCAGTTCGGCCGGGGTGGCGATCGAGGCGTCGACCCAGCGCAGCGCATCGGCTCCCTGGCGACGCCGGTACATCGCGATCTCGCGCGCGCACACGGGGCACTGGCCGTCGTAGTACACGGTGGTGCAGGCTGGTCGGGTGGTCTCCATGAGGCTAATGTAGTCAACAACGAGTCATCTCGTGACTCGGGCCGAAAATACCCGTTAAACTCAGCATCAATAACGCGTCAAATGCGAGTCACCGACCCCAAGACCTTCCCCGGTGCTGTCGTCCCGACGCTGCGCAGCGGCGCGGTCGCGCGTCTGGTCGGCATGCCGGTGACGACCTTGCGCGTGTGGGAGCGTCGCTACGGGCTGGGTGCGTCGAACGCGTCGGCGGCCGGGCATCGCCTGTACTCGATGGCCGACGTTCAGCGCATCGCGACGCTGAAGCGGCTGACGCGGCAGGGCCATGCGATCGGCACGATCGCGCTGCTCGACGCGCCCGCGCTGCAGGCCCTGCAGGCCGCGGGCGGGGCACCGCCGGCCGCGGCGTCGGCGCCGGGCATCCGGCGCGTGATCGTTGTCGGCACCGTGCTCGGAGCCCGGTTGCAGCGCGCGCTGCGGCCGGATCGGCGCATCGCCGTCACGGCGGTATTCGACGATCTCGCCGAAGCGGCGGCGGTCACGCCGCGCCGCGCCGATGCACTGGTCCTGTCGGCGCCCTCGCTGCGGCCGATCCAGTTG
>CALJUI010000280.1 GCA_937975735.1 uncultured Rubrivivax sp. | reverse complement strand
ACACGCCAGGGAAGAGCGTGATCCCAGACGCGCCGGAGAACAGCAAGCCGTGGCCGATGCGGAGCAATGTGCCCAGCGACGGCGTGGTCGGCGGCACGCCGACGCCGAGGAAGGACAGCGTCGCCTCGATCAGGATCGCCTGGCCGATGTCGATCGTCGTCAGCACCAGCACCGGGCCCATCACGTTCGGCAGCACGTGCCGCATCATGATGCGGCGCGAGGACACGCCGATCACGCGCGCCGCCTGCACGTACTCCTTGTTGCGCTCGACCAGCGTCGAGCCGCGCACCGTGCGCGCGAACTTGACCCAGCCGGTCAGGGCGATGGCGAACACGAGCACGGCGAAGGCCAGCGTGTCGTGCGCGTTCGGGAACATCGCGCGGCCGACGCCGTCGATCAGCAGCGCGACCAGCAGCGCCGGAAACGACAGCATCACGTCGCACACACGCATGATGAAGGCGTCGATGCGGCCGCCGGCGAAGCCCGACAGCAGACCGAGCGACACGCCGAGCACGACCGACAGCGCCACCGCGGCCATGCCGACGAACAGCGAGATCCGCGTGCCGTACATGATCGTCGACAGGATGTCGCGGCCCTGGTCGTCGGTGCCGAGCGGGAAGGCGGCCTGTCCCTCGGCCATCCAGGCCGGCGGCAGCCGGGCGTTCGACAGGTCGATCGAGGCCAGGTCGTAGGGGTTGTACGGCGCGACCCATGGCGCGAACAGTGCGCAGAACAGGCACACGAAGGCGGTGAAGGCCGCCACCATCGCCATCGGCGAGGACTTGAAGCTGTGCCAGACGTCGCCGTCGAAGAAGCGGGCGGCGGCGCTCGGCGCCGCGGCGGTGGTGTTGCTCATGTCAATGGCCCCCCGCGGGGCGCTCGATGCGCAAGCGCGGATCGACCGCGAAGTACAGCAGGTCGACGGCGAGGTTGATGATGACGAAGATCAGCGCGATCAGGCACAAGTAGGCCGCCATAACCGGGATGTCGGCGAACTGCACCGCCTGGATGAACAGCAGCCCCATGCCCGGCCACTGGAACACCGTCTCGGTGACGATCGCGAACGCGATCAGTCCGCCGAGTTGCAGGCCGGTGATCGTGATCACCGGCACCAGCGTGTTCTTCAGCGCGTGGCCGAAGTGAACGACCCGGTCGGGCAGCCCGCGCGCGCGCGCGAACTTGATGTAGTCGGTGCGCAGCACCTCGAGCATCTCGGCGCGCACCAGGCGCACAATCAGTGCGAGCTGGAAGATCGACAGCGTGATCGCCGGCAGGATCAGGTGCTTCAGGCCGTCGATCGTGACGAACCCGGACGTCCAGGTGCCGAAGGCCACGGTGTCGCCGCGACCGAAGCTCGGCAGCCAGTGCAGCAGCACCGCGAAGAACAGGATCAGCAGGATCCCGATCAGGAAGGTCGGCAGCGACACCCCGAGCAGCGACAGCGTCATCGCCAGCTGCGAGCCGAAGCTGCCTCGCCTCAGCGCCGAGTACACGCCCAGCGGAATGCCGACCAGCAGGGCGATCACGCCCGCGGCCAGCGCCAACTCCAGCGTGGCCGGGAATCGTTCGACGATCAGCGCCGAGACCTTGCGCCCCTGCCGCAGACTGAGGCCGAACTCGCCCTGCACGGCATTGCCCACGAAGCGGGCGAACTGGACCGGGAACGGGGCGTCGAGCCCCAGGTCGGCGCGAAGCTGCTCGCGCTGCTCGGGCGTGGCATCCTGCCCGAGCATGCTGCTGACCGGGTCGCCGACGTACTGGAACAGCATGAAGGCGATGAAGGCCACCGTGAGCATCACGATGACGGCCTGCATCAGGCGGCGGAGGATGAATGCGAGCATGAACGGGTCAGGCCGGTGCGACCGAAGGTCGAATGGCCGCTGGCGAAACGGCGATGATGCGCAAAACGCGTGCCGGCTGCAAAAGGGGAAACACCCGCTAGCGGAGCACCACCGGACCATACCAGGCCATGGCCCCGGTGCCGGTGTTGTCGGAGTCGGTCATCAGGGCCACCGACAGTAGCGGCCCCGGATCCTCGCCGAAGGCGAGCCGGAAGTCGGCCACCAGGTCGCGCCGGTGCGTGCGCCACTGGCGCGCGCGCGCGTCACCGGCATCGACGACGATCTTGCGGACCCGGTCGCTGCGCGGACCATGCACGACCGAGCCCTCCGGCGTCGCACTGCCGAAGACGTACATCAGCGTCGCGTACGGGGGGCGCTCGCCGGTCAGCGCGTGAGCCAGGTCGAACAGCATGCGGTTGCGAGGCGACAGCCGGTCATGGTCGCCGTCGAACGCGAACAGCACGCGCGCCGCGGCGTCCTCGCGATCGGCCTGCGCGATGTCGGCACCGGGCACCGCCGCCTGCACCCACCAGGAGAACTCGACGACCCCCAACTGCGACGGCGCACGGGACAGATGCTGCCGCCACAGACTCGCCGAACGCTCGGACCGCGCCTCGATGGCCGTGCGGCCCTCCTTGACGGTCATCCGGTACTGAGTGGGCGACTTGCCGGGCAGGGTCACCGGGTGCCAGCCGTCGGGCGGTTCGGCGGGCGGTGTCGCGCAAGCGCCGAGCAGCGCGCAGATCAGCCACGGAAGACGTCGACGCATGGAACGGCGGGCAGGCATGGTCTCAAAAAAAAGCCGCCCCGAAGGGCGGCTTGGATCATGCACTTCTCTTCGCACTCGCCCGAAGGCGAGCGACGATCAGAAGTTGTGCTTGATGCCGACGTCGTAGCCCGAGCCGTTCGTGTTCGGGACGCTGTCGCGGGCGAAGTCGACGTACAGCGTGGTCCGCTTGGACATGCTGTAGTGGTAGCCCAGCGCCAGACGCTTCTGGACGTCGATCTTCACGCCGGCCGGGGTCTCGGCCTTCAGCGTGCCGTACGACGCACGGAACTCGCCGGCGCCGATCGGCGCGGTGACCGTCAGCATCAGGCCGGTGTGCTCGTTGCCGGTCAGGGCGTCGCCCTTGCCGTAGTAGATGCCGGGCTTGAACGAGCCGAGGTTGTAGCTCGCCTGCAGCGACCACATCTTCTCGGTCACGGCACCCGCCTCGCGGCCGGTCTTCTCGTAGCCGAACGACGCGTTGATCGGGCCGCCGCTGTAGCCGACGTTCATGTTGACCGGCTTGGCCTGGAAGTTGTTGATGGTGTCGGTCGCCTCGGCGATCTGCGCGCCGAAGGAGAATCCGCCGCCGGCGATCTTGTAGGTCACCGAGCTGTCGTTGCGGACCTTGGCGATGCCACCCAGGCCGGTGATGCCGGCTTGCGCGGCGATCGTGTCCCAGCCCCACGGGTCGGCGATCAGCTGCGTGCCCAGGAACGAGGTGGTGTACTCGCGGCCGAACACGACCTGGCCGAAGCCGCCCTGCAGACCGACCAGCGAACGGCCGCCCCAGAAGCGGTTCTGCGTGCCGTTGCCGATGTTGAAGTTCTGCGACGCGCCGGTGTCGGCGTCGAAGCGGTGCTCGATGTTGAACAGCGCCGACATGCCGCCGCCCAGATCCTCGACGCCACGGACGCCGAAGCGGCTGCCCGAACCGTTTTGCATCTGCTTAGCGTTGCTGCCGATGTTGCGAGCGACCGAGAGGTCGACGCGGCCGTACAGGGTGACCGACGATTGGGCCGAAGCGGCACCGGCGAACGCGGTCAGCGCGGCCAGGGCGAGCAGAGATTTTTTCATTGCAACTATCTCCTAGGTTGAACAAGAGGTCCCGATCCACGAGGAACCCTGCGAGGGGCTGATCGAGCCAACCTCCTCAGCGGAAGTTGACTGTATTGCACCAGAGCCCCCCGCCCGATGCCAAGCTTTGAGTACGAAAAGCCGGCGGGTTGTTGTCTGGCAACAACGTGACACAAAGCTGCCCTCAAGTCGACGCTGCGCTATGCTTTTTCGCATGATGACAAGCGATCGGATCCTGATCAGCCTCGACAACGCGCTGCGCACGTTGTCGGGCGCGGTCCACGCCGCCCGGCCCTGCCCCCGCCCAGCGTCGCCGGCCTCGCCCCCCGCGGACCTCGACGACGAGTCCCGGCGGCTGTCCGGCGCGCTGATGCGGGTGAACCACGTCGGCGAGGTCTGTGCGCAGGCGCTGTACCAGGCCCAGGCACTGACCGCGCGCGACCCCGCGTTGCGCGAGCGCATGGCGGCGGCCGCCCGCGAGGAGATCGACCATCTGGCCTGGACCCAGCAGCGGCTCGGCGAACTCGGCGACCGGCCGAGCTGGCTGAATCCGCTGTGGTACGCGGGCGCCTTCGGCATCGGCCTGGTGGCCGGTCGGCTGGGCGACGCGGTCAGCCTCGGGTTCGTCGTCGAGACCGAGCGGCAGGTCGAGCAGCACCTCGCCGGTCACCTCGACCGCCTGCCTGAGGCCGATCGCGCGTCGCGGGCGATCGTCGACCAGATGAAGATCGACGAGGCGCGCCATGCCGACGAGGCGCAGGATGCCGGCGCCCGAGCGCTGCCGGCTCCGGCGCGCTGGCTGATGCGCGGCGCGGCGCGCGTGATGACCACCACCGCGCACCGGATCTGAGCCGGCTCAGGCCTCGACCACCTCGTAGCTGGTCGACATCGCCGCGGTCTTGCCGATCATCACGCTGGCCGAGCAGTAGCGCTCGTGCGACAGCTGCACCGCACGCTGCACGGCGGCGTCGGGCAGGCCGCGGCCGGTCACGACGAAGTGCATGTGCACCGAGGTGAACACCTTCGGGTCCGTCTCGGCACGTTCGGCCTTGACCTGCACCTGGCAGCCGCGCACGTCGTGGCGGCCGCGCTTGAGGATCAGCACGACGTCGTAGGCACTGCAGCCGCCGGTGCCGGCGAGCACCGTCTCCATCGGGCGGGGGGCGAGATTGCGGCCGCCGCCGTCGGGGGCGCCGTCCATCGTCAGCACATGGCCGCTGCCGGTCTCGGCCACGAAGGCCATGCCGCCGTCGGGCAGCCAGTGGATCGTGCATTGCATCGGGGGCTCCTGGAGGTTGCGTCGGTCGATTCTGGAGTGCCGTCCCTAGCCCGGTGCGACGCGGGATATTGCACTGCAGCATTCGGCGCGCTAGACTGGCCGCAAGGGTGGTGCCTCGAACGACCACCCGCCGATTGTCTCCTCCACCTCCCAACGGTGGATTCACGCCCGGGGCGTCATGCCCCGGGCTTTTTTCTTTGTGTCGCTGCGTATCATGCCCGCCCCATGAGCACCAAGACGGCCGCCCGCACGGCAGCGGACTATCTGAAGAAGATCCTGACCGCACGGGTCTACGACGTGGCGATCGAGTCGCCGCTGGACGCCGCACCGGCCCTGTCGCGCCGGATCGGCAACCGGGTGCTGCTCAAGCGGGAGGACCAGCAGCCGGTGTTCAGCTTCAAGCTGCGCGGCGCCTACAACAAGATGGCGCACCTCGCGCCGGCGCAGCTCGCCCGCGGCGTGATCTGCGCGTCGGCCGGCAACCATGCGCAGGGCGTCGCGCTGGCCGCCCGCCGGCTGGGCTGCCGGGCGGTGATCGTGATGCCGGTGACGACACCCAAGCTCAAGGTCGACGCCGTGCTGGCGCTCGGCGGCGAGGTCGTGCTGGAAGGCGAGAGCTTCTCCGACGCCTACGCGCACGCGCTCGCGCTCGAGGCCGACCGCGGCCTGACCTTCGTCCATCCCTTCGACGACCCCGACGTGATCGCCGGCCAGGGCACGGTGGCGATGGAGATCCTGCGCCAGCACGAGGGTCCGATCGACGCGATCTTCGTCGCCATCGGCGGCGGTGGCCTGATCTCGGGGGTGGCGGCCTACATCAAGGCGGTGCGGCCGGAGATCCGCGTGATCGGGGTGCAGACGACCGACTCGGACGCGATGCTGCGCTCGATCCGGGCCGGCCGTCGCGTGCACCTGGCCGATGTCGGCCTGTTCTCCGACGGCACCGCGGTCAAGCAGGTCGGCAAGGAGACCTTCCGCCTGACCCGCGCCCTCGTCGACGACTTCGTCGCCGTCGACACCGACGCGGTCTGCGCGGCGATCAAGGACGTGTTCGAGGACACCCGCAGCATCCTCGAACCCGCCGGCGCGCTCGGCGTCGCGGCGATCAAGCAGTACGCGGCGGAACACAAGCAGCGCGGGCAGACCTTCGTCGCGATCACCTGCGGCGCGAACATGAACTTCGACCGGCTGCGCTTCGTCGCCGAGCGCGCCGAGTTCGGCGAGCAGCGCGAGGCGCTGTTCGCCGTGACGATCCCCGAGGAGCGCGGCTCGTTCAAGCGCTTCTGCGCGCTGATCGGCCCGCACGCCGTCACCGAGTTCAACTACCGCATTGCCGACGCCGAGGTCGCGCATGTGTTCGTCGGCGTCGCGATCGCCCGCCGCGAGGAGGCGGCGAAGATCGCGCGCCAGTTTCGTCGCCAGGGTTTCGACACCGTCGACCTGACCGGCGACGAGCTGGCCAAGGAGCATGTGCGCCACATGGTCGGCGGGCGCACCGAGCTCGCCCGCGACGAGCGCCTGTTCCGATTCGTGTTCCCGGAACGGCCCGGCGCGCTGATGCGCTTTCTCGCGGCGATGCATCCGGGCTGGAACATCAGCCTGTTCCACTACCGCAACCAGGGCGCCGACTACGGCCGCATCCTGGTCGGCATCCAGGTGCCCGAGGCCGACGACGAGGGCTTCCGTGAATTCCTGCGGTCGCTGGCCTATCCCTGTGTCGAGGAAACGGACAACCCGGTCTACCGCCTGTTCCTGCGCTGACGCACTCGCTACACTGCGCCAAGCCCATGCCGGTCAACCGCTCGCTCATCGCCCCGAGTTCCAGCCCGCTGCTCGAGCGCGCGCTGCGCGACAAGCTGCGCCGGCGCAGCGAGACCTCGGGCAGCCTGGGCGAGCTCGAGCCCCTGGCCATCCGGCTCGGGCTGATGCAGAACACCCTGAAGCCGCACTTCCACGATCCGCAGCTGGTCGTCTTCGCGGCCGACCACGGACTGGCGGTCGACGGCCTGGCCGGCCCGCGCCGCGGCCAGACGCAGGACCAGGTGCGCCAGCTGCTCGCCGGCGAGTGGCCGCTCGCGGTTTTCGCGCGCGCCCAGGGCATCGAGTTGAGCGTCGTCGACTGCGGCATCGCCGCCAACCTGCCGGCACACGACCGGCTGCTGATGCGCAAGATCGCACACGGCACACGCAACACCCGCGTCGGCGCCGCGATGAGCATCGACCAGGCCCACGCGGCGATGCGCGCCGGCATGGAGATCGGCGATTCGCTGCGCGGGAACATGCTGATCTGCGCCGGACTGGGCGTCGGTTCGCAGGAGAGCGCGGCGCTGGTGCTGTCGCGGCTGACCGACACGCCGGTCCGCGAGCTCGTCGTGTCCGGTCCGCTGATGAGCGCGGACCAGATCGCCCACCTGATGGTCGTCATGCAGGGGGCGCAGGCCCGCCACCGCGAGGTGAGCGATCCGATCGAAGTCATGGCCGCGTTCGGCGGCTTCGAGATCGGCGTGATGGTCGGCGCGATGCTCGTCGCGGCGAGCAAGCGCCACCTGCTGATGGTCGACGGCATCGCGGCATGCGCCGCGCTGATGCTGGCGGCGCGCATCGCCACCCCGGTCACCGACTACTGCGTCTTCTGCCGCAGCCATTCGCACCGAGGCCTGGATCGCGCGCTCGGCCTGTTCCGCGCCTCGGCGCTGCTCGAGCTCGGTCTGGAGAGCGCCGACGGCACCGGCGCCACGCTGGCCTGGCCGCTGGTGCGCGGCGCCGCGGCGCTGCTGACCGAGGTCGCCGACGGCGAGGATCCCGGGCCGACCCTGCCGGGTTCGATCGGCGCTGCGCCCGAAGGCGTGCTCTACGAACTGCCGGAACTGCCGGAAGTGACGATCGGCGGGCCGCTGGACGACTCGCGCTACTGATCCGGGCCGGCTACTGGACCTCGTTGGCCGAGCGGGGCGTCGGCGGCGGCGGGACCACGACGTCGGGCTGCGGCTCGATCGCCGGTGGCGGCGGGGGAACCCCGGTGGACGGCGTCATGGGCACCGGCAGCGGGGCCCTGATGGGCGCCGCGACCGGGGCCGGGTTGACGCCCGGCAAGGTCCCGGTCGCCGGTGGTGCCGGCGGATCGAGCTCCAGCGACATCGCCGGCCCGCCGCGCGGCCCCAGGCTCGCGCCGCGCGGGCGGACCTCCTGCAGCACCGTGTCGCCGTCGACCACCGCGCCGACGCGGTA
>CALJUI010000279.1 GCA_937975735.1 uncultured Rubrivivax sp. | reverse complement strand
CACCGCCCTCGCGAAGTGTGCCAAGGCGCGCGGCCACACGCATCTGCGCGTCGACGGCGAGTTCCTGTCGCTGAGCCCGTTCCCGCGCATCGACCGCTTCAAGGAGCACACGCTGGAGCTGCCGGTCGGCGACCTCGTGGTCTCGGCCGACCGCGAGGGCGAGCTGCGCACGCTGCTGGCCCGCGCGCTCGAGCTCGGCAAGGGCGTGCTGCACCTGCTGCAGCCGCTCGACGGCCTGGCCGCGGCGATGGACGGCGGCCAGCCGACCGCCGGCATCGGCGCGGTCAAGGTGTTCTCGACCAAGCGCGCCTGCCCGGTCTGCGGCACCAGCTACCCCGAGCTGGACCCGCGCATGTTCAGCTACAACAGCAAGCACGGCTGGTGCACGACCTGCGTCGGCACCGGCCTGGCGCTGACGCGCGAGCAGCGCAAGGCCTTCGACGACTCGGTGCGCGACGACGACCACAAGGGCCGCGAGCAGAGCTTCCCGTCGGAGGAGAAGGACGTCGAGGGCGTGGCCGATGCCCCCTGTGCCGACTGCGGCGGCACCCGGCTCAATCCTGCCGCGCGCGCGGTCCAGTTCGACGGCCTGCCGATCGGCGAGGTCGCGACCTGGTCGGTCGCCGACGCCGCGCGCTGGGTCGAGGGCCTGCGCACCGAGGGCCGGCTGAATCCGCGCGAGGCCGGCATCGCCCGCGACGTGATCGCCGAGATCGCGAGCCGGCTGCAGTTCCTGCAGGACGTCGGCCTGGGCTACCTGACGCTCGACCGCGCGGCGCCGACGCTGTCCGGCGGCGAGGCGCAGCGCATCCGGCTGGCGGCGCAGCTCGGCAGCCACCTGCAGGGCGTGTGCTACGTGCTCGACGAGCCGACGATCGGCCTGCATCCGCGCGACAACGGCATCCTTCTCGGCGCGCTGGCCAAGCTCGGCGCGAAGGGCAACACGCTGGTCGTCGTCGAGCACGACGAGGACACGATCCGCCGCGCCGATCACCTGATCGACATCGGCCCCGGCGCCGGCCGCCGCGGCGGCACGCTGGTCGCGCAGGGCACGGCGGCCGAGCTGTCGGCGACGCCGGCCTCGGTCACCGGGCGCTTCCTCGCGCAGCCGCTGATGCACCCGCTGCAGTCGCGTCGCCAGGTCGCGCCCGACGCGCCGGCGTTGCAGCTGCGCGGCGCGTCGCTGCACAACCTGCGCGAGCTCGACGTGCGCGTGCCGTTGCACCGGCTCGTCGCGGTGACCGGCGTGTCGGGCTCGGGCAAGAGCACGCTGGCGCGCGACGTGCTGCTGACCAGCGTCGCCGCGATGGTGGCGAGCAAGGGCACCGCGGCGCCGACCGGCTGCAGCGCGATCGACGGCTGGCAGGCGGTCGACCGCGTGCTCGAGGTCGACCAGACGCCGATCGGCAAGACGCCGCGCTCCTGCCCGGCCACCTACATCGGCTTCTGGGACACGATCCGCAAGCTCTTCACCGAGACGCTCGAGGCCAAGGCGCGCGGCTACAACGCGGCGCGCTTCTCCTTCAACACCGGCCAGGGTCGCTGCCCCTCGTGCGAGGGCCAGGGCCTGCGGACGATCGAGATGAGCTTCCTGCCCGACGTCAAGGTACCCTGCGACACCTGCCACGGGCAGCGCTTCAACCCCGAGACGCTGGCGGTGACCTGGCGCGGCAAGCACATCGGCGAGGTGCTGCTGATGCAGGTCGACGAGGCGGTCGAATTCTTCGCGTCGATGCCGGCGATCGCCCACCCGCTGCAGCTGCTCAAGGACGTCGGCCTGGGCTATCTGACATTGGGCCAGCCGTCACCCACGCTGTCCGGCGGCGAGGCGCAGCGCATCAAGCTGGTGACCGAACTGAGCAAGGTGCGCGACGACGTGACCCGGCGTGGCAACAAGGCGCCGCACACGCTGTACGTGCTCGACGAGCCCACCGTCGGCCTGCACATGGCCGACGTCGAGCGGCTGATCCGGGTGCTGCACCGGCTGGTCGACGGCGGCCACAGCGTCGTCGTCATCGAGCACGACCTGGACGTCATCGCCGAAGCCGACTGGGTCATCGACCTCGGGCCCGAAGGCGGCGCCGCGGGGGGCCGGGTTGCCGCCGAAGGCGCGCCGGAGGCGGTGGTCGCGGCGCGCACCCACACCGGGGTGGCGCTGGAGGCGGTGCTGGCGCGCTGAGCGCGCCTAGTGAAGCGTCCCGTGCGCCGTGCTGGCGTCCGGCGGGGGCGCGTCGGCCGGGTCGGACATCTGGCGCAGCGCACGCACCTGCAGCTCGATCGCGTCATCGTGGTCGCCGAGGCGGTCGAGCAGGTCGCTCAGGCGCAGCAGCACGGTGACCTCCCAGCGCGCGTCGGTGGCGTGCACCGACAGCCGTGCGGCCTCGTGGGCATGCGTGCGGGCATGGTCGCGCGCCGATTGCCGGCGCAGCGTGTCGTCCGGACCGGTCGCCTCGTACTGCAGCGTGTGGGTCTCGCAGAGCTCGCAGTGCACGTCGACCGTCTGATCGGCGCCGCCGGTCACGCGCGACCAGCGCAGCGCCTGCTCGAACATCGCCAGCGCGGGCGACAGCGCGCCCAGCCGCCGATAGGACCGGCCGGCCGCGCCCAGCGCGTCGCACAGCACCCAGGGACGCCCCGTCGACTCGGCGCGCCGCAGCGCGGCCAGGATGTCGTGCATGGCCGGGCCGGGGTCGGGGTGGGGCGTCGGTTTCACGCGGGGGCGTCGCTGCGGTCCGGGGATGGCTGGCATCCTATGCAAGTTGCACGGCCCGCGGTCCCCCCGGCCCCGGGGGGACGGCCGTTACAGGTTCAGCAGGCGCGGCAGGTACAGGCTCAGGGCCGGGAACCCGATCAGCACGCCCATGCGCACGATGTCCGCGGCGACGAAGGGCAGCACGCCGCGCCAGATCGTCGTCGTCTTCACGTCGGGCAGCACGCTCGACAGCACGAAGATGTTCATGCCCACCGGCGGCGTGATCAGGCTGATCTCGATCACGCAGACGACGATGATGCCGAACCAGACCGGGTCGAAGCCGAGCGCGGTGACCAGCGGGAAGAACACCGGCACCGTCAGCAGCATCATCGACAGGCTTTCCATCGCCATGCCGAGCACGACGTAGATCGCGCAGATCGCGATCACGACCATGATCGGATGCACGTCGAACTGCACGACGAACTCGCGCAGCGCGCCCGGCAGGTCGGTGAAGTTCAGGAAGTTCGCGAACAGCGAGGCGCCGATGACGATGGTGAACAGCATCGCCGAGGTGCGCGCCGACTCGACCAGCACTTCGCGCAGCGTGCGCCAGTCGAGCGCGCCACGCGCCAGCGCGAACACGAAGCCGCCGGTGGCGCCGACGCCGGCGGCCTCGGTCGGCGTGAAGAAGCCGCCGTACATGCCGCCCATCACGATCGCGAACAGCAGCAGCACGCCCCAGATGCCGCGCAGCGCGTGCAGGCGTTCGCCCCAGCTCGCCCGGTCTCCTGGCGGACCCCACTCGGGGTGGCGCCGCGTGATCCACATCGACGCGGCGAGGTAGAAGCCGGTCGCGAGCAGGCCCGGAATCACGCCGGCGGCGAACAATGCGCCGATGCTCTGCTCGGTCATGATCCCGTATATGACGAGGATCACCGACGGCGGGATCAGGATGCCCAGCGTCGCGCCGGCGCAGATCGAGCCGGCGGCGAAGGCCGGCGCGTAGTTGAAGCGCCGCATCTGCGGCATCGCGACGCGGGCCATCGTCGCGGTGGTCGCGATCGACGAGCCGCAGATCGCGCCGAAGCCGGCGCAGGCGGCGATCGTCGACATCGCCAGCCCGCCGCGGCGGTGGCCGATGAAGGCGTAGGCGGCCTGGTAGAGGTCGCGCGACATGCCGGCGCGGGTGACGAAATTGCCCATCAGCACGAACAGGGGCACCACCGACAGCGTGTAGGCGCCGATGTCGATGAACTCGCCGGCAGCGGACGACATTGCCGCCGGCCACGAGCGCATCAGGCCGAGGCCGACCAGTCCGACCAGGCCCATGCTGATGGCGATCGGCACGCGCATCAGCATCAGCGCGAACATCGCCGCGAAGCCGATCAGCCCTTCGATCATGAGGGGGTGCCCGCGCCGCGCTCGGCGCGCCAGGCCAGCCAGGCGTGGGCCAGTGCGGTGACCGCCAGCATCACCGCGACCATGTAGTGGAAGGGCCCGAGGCGGATCTCCAGCGTCGCCGTGACGTCACCGTATTCCCAAGTGCGCGCCGCGCGCTGCGAGACGACCCAGGCGGCGCCGAGGAAGATCAGCGCGGTCAGGCCATGCGACAGCCGCTTCTGCCAGCGCAGCAGCGCCGCCGGCAGGCTGCGGTCGAGCAGGTCGAACACGATGTGCTCGCCCGCCAGCGAGGCCAGCGGCAGCGAGAAGAAGATCATCAGCATCATGAAGATCTCCGTCAGCTCGACCGCGCCGGTCAGCGAGTTGTCGAAGAACTTCCGCCCGACGACGTCGGCGAAGGTCAACGCCATCATCGCGAACAGCGCGACGGCGGCGACGATCGCGAACAGCGACTCCAGGCGTTTCATGGCGGGGATCACACGACAAGGCCGACCGGGCGCCGAGGCGGCGGGCGGTCGGCCCGGGATCGGGACGGGCCCGCGGGGGCCCGTTCGACGGTCACTGCAGCTTCGCGATCTCGGCGCGGAACTCCTTCAGCACCGCGGCGGCGTTCTTCAGGCCCTTGGCCTGGGCGTCCTTGACCCAGTCGGCCTCGATGCCGGCGGTCTTGGCCTTGAAGTCGGCCAGGAACTTGGCGTCGGCGTCCACGGTCTGGATGCCGGCCACCTGCTGGGCGGCGCGGCTCTTGGTGTCCTCGTCGTCCCAGTACTTGCCGAAGTGGCGCGCCGCGGCCTCGCCGGAGAGCTTCTTGATCGCCTCCTGGTCGGCCTTCGGGATCTTGGCCCAGGTGGCGGGATTCATCACGAAGGCGAAGCTGGTGTTGTACAGACCGCCCGGGACGCGGGTCTTGTACTTGATCAGCTTGTCGAGCTTGAACGAGACGATGGACTCGTCCGGGAACCAGACGCCGTCGACGACGCCGGAGGACAGCAGTTCGTAGGACTGCGGCGCCGGCTTGAGCGTCATGTTCGCGCCGATGGCCTTGCCCACGTCGTTGACGACGCCGCCGCCGACGCGGAACTTGATGCCCTCGACGTCGGACAGCTTGTTCACCGGCTGCTTGTTGTTGAAGATGTTGCCCGGGCCGTGCGTGAAGACCGTGATGACGTGCAGGCCGCGGTGCTCGTCGTGCTTGGCCAGATGCTTCTCGTGGATGCGCTGGTAGGCCACGCTGGTGGCGATGGCGCTGTCGCCCAGGAAGGGCATTTCGGCCAGCTTGGTCAGCACGTAGCGGCCGGGGGTATAGCCCTGCACGCTGTACGACAGGTCGGCCAGGCCGTCGCGCACGGCGTCGAAGGTGCCCGGCGGCGGCGCCACCGGCTTCGGCAGGATGTTGCACTTGACGCGGTTGCTGGTGGCCTTGCTCACGTCGGCGCACCAGTCGGCCTGCGCGCGCGACAGCAGGTGCGACGGCGGCAGCCAGCTCGAGACGGTGAGCGTCACCTCGGCCATCGCGGCCGGGGCCAGGCCAACCAGCACGGCGGCGGCGACAAGGGGCTTGAACGGGGTCTTGAACATGGGCGGATCCTCGGGTGATGAAGGGGCTCGGGCGCTTGTTGTCGAGATCGCGCCGCGGGACTGGATCACCGACCATCCTAGCAAGGCCGGCTGACCCGGCGGGTCGACAATTACCCTGTGAGCGGCGCCGCGCGCCGGCCCCCGGCGCGGCCGCGCAGCCAGAACCACAGGCGCCAACCGAGAAGCGCGCCGATGATCGCGGCATAGACGGCCACCTCGCCGAAGTCGTTCTTGCCGGCGCGCATCCAGAAGAAGTGCAGCAGCGCGAGGCCGGCGATCGCGTAGACCAGCCGGTGCAGCGCCTGCCAGCGCTTCGCCCCGAGCGCGCGGATGGCGCGGTTGAACGAGGTGGCGGCCAGCGGCAGCAGGAGCAGCAGCGCGGCGCTGCCGACCAGGATGAAGGGCCGCTTGGCGATGTCGGCGACGATCGCCGCCGGGTCGAAGCCCATGTCGAGCCACGCGTAGCTGAGGAAGTGCAGCAGCGCGTAGAAGAACGTGAACAGGCCCAGCATGCGGCGAAAGCGTGCCAGCGCACTCCAGCCGCTGAGCTGGCGCAGCGGCGTGACGGCCAACGTCAGGCACAGCAGCCGCAGTGTCCAGTCGCCGCCGGAGCGGATCAGCGCCTCGGCCGGGTTGGCGCCGAGGCGGTCGGTGGCGGCAGCGAACACCAACCAGGCCAGCGGCAGCAACGCCAGCAGGAACAGCGCCGGCTTGGCCGCCCGGCTCAGCAGCAGGCGGTTCACGGGACTAGAAGAACCTGCGCAGGTCCATGCCGGCGTAGAGCTGGCCGACCTGGGCTTCGTAGCCGTTGAACATCAGGGTCGGGCGCTTCTTCGCGAACAGCCCGTCCTCGCCGATCCGCCGCTCGGTGGCCTGGCTCCAGCGCGGATGGTCGACCTTCGGGTTGACGTTGGAGTAGAAACCGTACTCGCTCGGGATCGCCTGCTGCCAGCTCGTCGGCGGCTGCTTCTCGACGAAGCGGATGCGCACGATCGACTTGCCCGACTTGAAGCCGTACTTCCACGGCACGGCCAGCCGGATCGGCGCGCCGTTCTGGTTCGGCAGCACTTCGCCGTAGACGCCGAAGACCAGCATCGACAGCGGATGCATCGCCTCGTCCATGCGCAATGCCTCGACGTAGGGCCAGTCGAGCACCGGAAGGCCGATGCCGGGCATCTGCTGCTCGTCGGCGAGCGTCACGAACTGCAGGTACTTCGCCTTCCCGGTGGGCTCGACGCGGCGGATCAACTCGGCCAGCGAGTAGCCGATCCACGGGATCACCATCGACCAGCCCTCGACGCAGCGAAGCCGGTAGATGCGTTCCTCCATCGGCGCGAGCTTGAGCAGCGCGTCGATGTCCATCGTGCCGGGCTTCTTCACCTCACCCTCGATCGCGACCGTCCACGGGCGGGTCTTCAGCCACTTCGCGTTGGCCGCCGGATCGGACTTCTCGGTGCCGAACTCGTAGAAGTTGTTGTAGCCGGTGACGTGCTCGTAGCTCGTCGGCCGGTCCGTCGTCACGGCGCCGGCCACGGTGCTGCGCACCGCCGGCAGCGGGGCCAGCTTGCCCGGCCGGGCGATCTGGGCGCGCGCATCCCGCGCGGCCCACAAGGCCAGGCCGGTGCCGGCGGCGCCCGCGGCGGCGCGACGCAGCCAGTCGCGCCGGTCGAGATAGATGCCGCGCGGCGTGATCTCGGATGGCGTGGCGTGGTCGAATCCGCGGTCTTTGAGCAGGTGCATTCGAGGCTCCGATCGGTGGCAGCGATGGGTCGGCTGGACGCAATCGACCTTACCTCGGCCGGGCCGATGCCGGCGTCGGCACATGAAAAAGGCCGGTCAGCGACCGGCCTTCGTGGGGTCGACGGCCAACGCGTTCAGCGCAGGCCGGCGATGTAGTCCGACACGGCCTTGATCTCGCGGTCGTTGAGCTTGGCGGCGACGCCGGTCATCTGCTCGCTGTTGGCGCGGGCGCCCGAGCGGAAGGCGATCAGCTGGGCCTCGGTGTAGTCGGCGTGCTGGCCGGCCATGCGGGGGTACTGGGCCGGGATGCCGGCACCGTTCGGACTGTGGCAGCCCGAGCAGGCCGGGATCTGCCGATCCGCGATGCCGCCGCGATAGATCTTCTCGCCGAGCAGCACCGTGTCCTTGTTCTTCGCGAAGCCGGGCTTGGCCTGCTTGGACGCATAAAAGGCCGAGACGTTGACGATGTCGGCGTCGGACAGCGGCGCGGCCATGCCCTGCATGATGGCGTTCTTGCGCTTGCCCGACTTGAACTCGTGCAGCTGCTTGGCCAGGTATTCCGGGATCTGGCCCTGCAGGATCGGGTTGGCCGGCGTGCCGCGCGAGCCGTCGGCGGTGTGGCAGGCGATGCAGGTGGCGGCGACGGCCTCGCCGCGCGCGAGGTCGGGCTTAGCCGCCGGCGCGGCCGAGGCCGCGAGGGCGGGCGTCGCCAGGCCGGAGGCCAGCAGCAGGACGAGCACGATGTGAGCGGGCAACTTCATGAACGGGCCTTGGGGTTGAGCCGCCGGCCGCCAAGCGGCACGACGTCAGGATCAAACCCGCTGATTTTACAATGACCCATGACAACGTCCCCCCGGGCCGCCATGGCGCCCACCGACGAAGCCCGGCGCGCGCTGGCATGGCTGCACGGTGCGCGCTTCCTGACCACCGCCAGCAGGCTCGATCAGCTGCCGGTGCAGGAGGGCCCCGAGATCGCCTTCGTGGGGCGCAGCAACGCCGGCAAGTCCACCGCGATCAACACCCTGACCCAGCAGCGCCGGCTGGCCTTCGCGTCCCGCACGCCGGGCCGCACGCAGCACATCAACCTGTTTGAGCTGGGACCGAAGCTCGCGCCCGACGCGCTCTTCGCCGACCTGCCGGGCTACGGCTATGCGGCCGTCGAGCGCGCGGCCAAGCTGCGCTGGCAGCAGGTGATGGCCAGCTACCTCAGCGATCGGCGCAGCCTGTCGGGCGTGGTGCTGATGGTCGATGCGCGGCTCGGGCTGACCGACCTCGACCAGCGCCTGCTCGGGCTGATCCGCCCGCGCGTGATCACCGGCGAAGTGCGGCTGCTGGTGCTGCTGACCAAGGCCGACAAGCTGAACCGGCGCGAGGCGAACGCGTCGCTGGCGCAGGTGCAGGTCGCACTCGGCGAGCTCGCCGGCGAGCTCGCCGACGTCGGCGTCGCGCTGTTCTCGGCATTGTCCAAGCAGGGCGTCGACGACGCCGCGCAGAGCCTGTACGCATGGACGCATCCGACGACGACTTGATCCGCCGCCACGTGCAGGCGTTGCCGCACGGCATCACGCTGTCGTTTCGCAGCGCCGGCGACGTCGGGCCCCGCGTGATGCTGCTGCACGGCTTCCCCGAGGCGGCCTTCGTCTGGGACGAGGTGATGCGCGGCCTGGCCGGCGAGATGCGGCTATGGGCGCCGAACCTGCGCGGCTACGAGCACTCCTCGGCGCCGGTCGAGGTCGAGGCCTACCGCGCCAAGCACCTGGTGGCCGACCTCGTCGCATCGATCGAGGCCTTCGGCGCCCCACTGGATCTGCTGGTCGCGCACGACTGGGGCGGTGCGATCGCCTGGAACCTGGCGGCGCAGCGGCCGGACCTGCTGCGCCGGCTGCTGATCGTCAACTCGCCGCACCCGGCGGCCTTCGTGCGCGAGCTGCGCGACGACCCGGCCCAGCAGGCGGCCAGCGCCTACATGACCTACCTGATCCGGCCCGATGCCGAGGCGCTGCTGGCCGCCGACGACTTCGCGCGCCTGCGCTCCTTCCTGCGCAGCCCCTGGTGGGCGATCGACGATGCGCAGCGCCGCGCCTTCACGAAGGTCTGGCAGTGCGGACTGACCGGGGCGCTGAACTACTACCGCGCCTCGCCGCTGCGTCCGCCGCGCGACGGCGACGATGCGGTGCGCCGGTTGGAGTTCCCGGACGAGGCGGTCAGCGTACGGCTGCCTACGACCGTGCTCTGGGGAGAGGCCGACCAGGCGCTGCGTCCGGGCCTGCTCGACGGGCTCGAGCGCTGGGTGCCCCGGCTGCGGATCGAGCGGGTGGCCGACGCCAGCCACTGGATCGTCCACGAGCAGCCGGCCCGCGTGATGGCGACGATCCGGCGCGCGCTGAGCGACGGCTGATCGCGGGCGTCAGCGCTCGGCGGGCTTGGCCACGTTGCGCATGATCTGCTCGGCCGCCGCGCGGACCAGCGAGCGCGCGCGCACCGAGTTCGCCAGCCCTTCGTCGTAGAGCCGCTCGAGCGCACGGCGCCGCATCGCCACGGTGCCGTCGCCGCCGATCTCGCCGAACAGCCAGGCATCGCCCCGCCGTCCCTGCGACAGCAGTTGCAGGCGCACCCATTGCCCCTGCCGGAACAGCCGCACCCAGTCGCCCGGCTTGCGCTCGTTGAGCCAGGTCGTCGCGTCGGGTGCGTCGGCGCGCGGTGGTGGCAGGTCGTCCATCAGATCGGCGGGCACGGTCTCGAGCTGGCTCTCGTCGAGCGGGCCGGACCCGGTGGGCAGTGGGGCGCTGCGTTCGGCCAGACGGTCTTCCAGGGCCTGCAGCGTGGCGATGTCGGGCGCGGCACGCTGGATGCGCTGCGCCAGCCGGTCGCGGTCCGCGGTGGCCAGGCGCTCGAGCGCCCAGCGGTAATGCATCGCGTCGGGCTGGCTCTCGCGCGCCAGGGTGTCGATCAGGGACTCGGCGTGGTGCAGCGCATCCGCGCGAGCCCGGCTGTCGTCGGGCAGCAGCGAGGCCTGATGCGCGATCTGATCCATGAAGCGCCAGACCGGGTGCACGTAGTCGTCGAGCAGGCCGGCGTCGCGCAGCGCCAGCCGCATCACCGCCGGCTGCAGGCGCGACAGCGTGACCTGGACGTCTCTCGGCACGCGGCTGTCGGTCAGGATCGCGTCGAACAGCCGGCTCAGCAGCTCGATCAGCTGCTGGTCGACCGCCTTGTCGGCGTAGCGCACGATGCGCGAGCGCTGCGAGGACAGCAGCTTTGCGCGTTCGGTCAGCGGCGCCTCGGCCGGCAGCGCACGCAGCGCGCGGTCGACGTCGTCGAGCACGCGCTCGAGCGGCATCTGGCTGGTGCGCGGGCCCTGCATCTCGTCGATCGACGCCGGCATCGTGTCGCGCATGCGGTTCAGGTCGGGGCCGCGGCCGAGCCACGAGTCGCCGGGCCGGTAGGACCGTGCCCCGGCCGGCAGGATCACGGTGCGGTAGACGGCCGGCTCGATGCCGGTCGACTCGAGCCGGGCGCAGGCGCCGGCGTAGGCCTTGCGCAGCAGCTGGGCCAGCGGCTGGCTGGCGTGGCGCATCAGGCGGACCTGGAAGCCGCGCGACATCGGCAAGGCTTGCGCCGCGTCCCACATCGCCCGCGCGTAGGTCTCGGCGCGGAAGGGGTTGTGGTCCCGGCCGACGTTCATGTCGCCGGCGAGCGCCGAGGCGAAGCTCGCGAGCTCGCGCAGTTCGTGCTCGGCGACGCTCTTGATGGCCTCGATGGCGTGCGAGATCTCGACGTCGGCCGCGATCTCCGTTTCGTCCAGCAGCGCGAGCGTGGGGCGGGCGGCGGTCGGCGCCGCGGCCGGCCGGTCGGGCGGATCGATGCCGAGCTCCTGCCGCACTTGCGAGCGCACCGAGTCGGCGAAGTGCTTGACGAGCACCGCACGCTTGGCCTCGGCGGTGCGCATCAGGTCGGCGGCGACCGCGCGCTCCTGCGGACCGGCGCCGGCCATCGCCAGCCGCAGCTCCTCGAAGGTGGCCTCGACGACCTGTTCGGCCAGCAGGGGCACGCGCAGCAGTTCGTCGTCGATGAAATGCTGGCGGGCCGGTGTCATGGTCGGCGCTGTCATGGCCTCGCATTATCGACCCACCGTCGCGCAGGGGTCGCCGTGGCCATCGATGAAAAAGGGCCCGCTCCCTCGAGGGAGCGGGCCCTTCGGTTCGGCGCGAGGCCGGGACTTACATGTCCATGCCCATGCCGCCCATGCCACCCATGCCGCCCATGCCGCCCGGCATGCCGCCGGCGGGCGCTTCTTCCTTCGGCGACTCGGCGACCATGCACTCGGTCGTGATCATCAGGCTGGCCACCGACGCGGCGTTCTGCAGTGCGGTGCGCGTGACCTTGGTGGGATCCAGGATGCCCATCTCGATCATGTCGCCGTACTCGCCGTTGGCGGCGTTGTAGCCGAAGTTGCCCTTGCCCTCGAGCACCTTGTTGATGACGACGCTGGGCTCGTCGCCGGCGTTGGCGACGATCTCGCGCAGCGGCTGCTCGATCGCGCGCAGCACGATCTTGATGCCGGCGTCCTGGTCGTGGTTGTCGCCCTTGAGCTTGGCGCCCACGGCCTGGCG
>CALJUI010000278.1 GCA_937975735.1 uncultured Rubrivivax sp. | reverse complement strand
GACCGCGGCGCCCGGGGCAGCGAGAGCCAGATAGCGCTGCAGCGCCGCATCGGCCTCGGCGAAGTGGCGCAACTCCAGGTGCAGCGCGCCCAGCGTCAGGAAGGGCGGGGCGTCGTCGGGCTGCGCGCGGGTGGCCACCTCGAGCTGCGCGATCGCGTCGGCATAGCGCTGGGTTGCGGTCAGCAGGCGGACGTAGGCCAGGCGCAGGGCCGGCTCGGCACCGGGCCGCGCGAGGTGGTCGGTGACCAGACGCTCGGCCTGCGGCTGGCTGCGGATCAGCTCGATCGCCAGCAGCACAGGGCCGCGCGCCTGGGGGTCGTCGTCCTGCGCGGACTCGGCCAGCGCCAGCGCCTTGGCGCCATCGTCGGCGGCCAGCCAGGCGCGGCCGAGCGCGACGCGCGCGGCGGTGCGCGTGGCGGCCTGCGCCAGATAGGGCTCGAGCACCTGGGCCAGCGTCTGCGCGCTCTGGCGCTTGTCGGCGGCACGCTCGAACAGACGCGGCAGCGCCGACAGCAGGCTGTTGCGCTGGTCGGCCGGGGTCACGCGGATCAGCGCGCGCAGGGGCTCCGCCGCCTCGCCGAGGCGGTTCATCGCGGTCAGGATCTGCAACTGCAGCCGCAGCGGATCCGGCGAGTTGGGCAACGCCTGCGCCCAGGCCTTGGTCGCGGCCAGCGCCTCGTCGCCGGCGCGGGCCTGCAGCGCCACGTCCATCGCCCGGCGGAACAGCTGCGGGTCGCGCGTGCGGCGGGCGGCGTCGAGGAAGACCTGGTAGGCGGTGCCGGCCTGGCCGTTGCGCAACTCCATCTCGCCGATGAGCAGCTGGTAGAACAGCTGGGCGTCGAGCGCGGAGCGCGTCGGGGCGCCCTCGGTCGCGGCGGCGTGCAGGCCGCCACCGGTGGCGCAGCACAAGGCGATCGTCAGGCCGGCGCGGCGCCAGAAGGAAAACTCAGACATCGGGACTCCCGGGCGGCGACGAATCATTCTCACATAATGGGTTCATGCCCGAGCTCCCCGAGGTCGAGGTCACGCGGCGCAGCATCGACGAGCCTCTGCGAGGGGCGACCGTCCGTGACGTCCGCCTCGGCAAGCCGCTGCGCTGGCCGCTCGGCATCGAACCCGGCGCGTTGCACGGCGCACGCGGCGGCGCGGCGCTGCGGCGCGGCAAGTACCTGTGGCTGCCGCTGGTCGGCGGTGCCGCACCGGGCGGCCTGCTGATGCATCTGGGCATGTCGGGTTCTCTCGCCTTGCTGTCGCGTGCGCCGCCGCCGGGTCCGCACGATCACTTCGACCTCGACACCTCGCACGGCCTGCTGCGCCTGACCGATCCGCGCCGCTTCGGCGCGGTGGTCTGGTCGCCGGGACTCGCACAGCCGCCGGCCTCCCGGCTGCTGGCCGCACTCGGCCACGAGCCCTTCGACGCGGCACTGACGCCGGAGTTCCTGCGCGAGCGTCTGCGCGGCCGGCGCACGCCGATCAAGGCGGTGCTGCTGGCCGGCGACATCGTCGTCGGTGCGGGCAATATCTACGCCTGCGAGGCCTTGCACGCGGCGGGCATCGACCCGCGGACGCCGGCCGGGCGGGTCGGGCCGGTGCGCGCGGCGCGGCTGCTGGCGGCGTTGCGCGACGTCCTCGGGCGCGCGCTGTCGCTCGGCGGCAGCACGCTGCGCGACTTTCGTGACGCCCACGGTGTGATCGGCGCCTATCAGGCGCAGGCTGCGGTCTACGGGCGCGAAGGCTTGCCCTGCGTGCGCTGCGGCGGCACGGTGCGGCGTTTCGTCCAGGCTCAGCGCGCCACCTACTGGTGTCCGGGCTGCCAGCGCCGCTGAGGCGGATCGACCACGGCCCCGCGTGACGCCCTGCGCACCCGTGCGGGCCCCCTTGTCAGCAGTTGTATCGCCACGACGGGCGGCCGGGGCGGCTGAGCTAGCATGCCGCAGGCCCTGCACCAGCCCATGACCAGCTCACTCGCCGACCGCCTGGACGACCAGGCTCAATGGCGCGCCGCGCTCGACCGCGGCGTGAGCACCTTCGCCCGCTTCCTGGCCGAGCACGACCTGCTCGACCCGGCCGACGCCGCGCATGTCGACGCGCTGCACCAGCGGCTGCTGGCGGAGAAGCTGACGGTGGCCTTCGTCGCCGAGTTCTCGCGCGGCAAGTCCGAGCTGATCAACGCGATCTTCTTCGCCGACACCGGCCGCCGCATCCTGCCGGCCACGCCGGGGCGCACGACGATGTGCCCGGTCGAGCTGTTCCACGACGGCGACGACATGCCGTCGCTGGCGCTGCTGCCGATCGAGACCCGGCTGAAGGGCCTGTCGCTGGCCGAGCTGCGCCACCGCCACGAGCCCTGGGAGCGCATCCCGCTCGACCCGAACGACCCCGAGGTGCTGGCCGAGGCATTGTCGGCGGTGACGCGCACCCAGCGCGTCGACATCGAGACCGCCGAGAAGCTCGGCTTCTGGCACCCCGACCGTCCGGACGACAACCCGCATGTCGAGGCCGACGGCCGCGTCGAGGTGCCGGCCTGGCGGCACGCGCTGATCAACTACCCGCACCCGCTGCTGCAGCGCGGCCTGGTGGTGCTGGACACGCCGGGCCTGAACGCGATCGGCGCCGAGCCCGAGCTGACGCTGGGCCTGCTGCCGGCGGCGCATGCCACGGTCTTCATCCTGTCCGCCGATGCCGGCGTGACGCGCAGCGATCTGGCGATCTGGCGCGAGCACCTGAGCGGCAACGCCCTCGAGCGCTTCGTGATCCTGAACAAGATCGACACGCTGGCCGATCCTCTGCTCAAGCCGGCCGAGGTGAAGGCGCAGATCGAACGCCAACGCCGGCTGACCGCCGAGACGCTGGCCCTGACGGCGACCCGCGTGTTCCCGCTGTCGGCGCGCGACGCGCTGACTGCACGGCTGGCGCGCGAGCCGAAGGGGCTGCAGCGCAGCGGCCTGCCGGAGTTCGAGCACGCGCTGATGGCCGAGCTGCTGCCGCGCCAGGCCGAGCTGATCGCCCAGTCCGCCACCGGCACCGTGCAGATGCTGCGCGAGTCGGCGATGCGGCGCCTGGCCGACCGCCGACGTCAGCTTGCCGAGCAGATGCTCGAATTGCGCGGCCTGCGCGGCAAGAGCGGCGCCAAGGTCAGGCTGATGCTGCAGCGCCTGGAGCACGAGGCGGTCGAGTTCGAGCGCTGCACCGCGCGGCTGTCGGCCCTGCGCGTGGTGCTGGCGCGCCAGATGCGCGAGGCGCTGGCCAAGCTGTCGAGCGATTCGCTGCGTACCGAGATGGCGGCGATGCAGGGCGCCGCCTCGTCGTCGCTGCTCAAGCTCGGCGCGCGCAAGGCCTACGCCAAGCTGTTCGAGCGGCTGCGCGCGGCACTGGCCGCGGCGCAGAGCCAGACCCTCGAGATGCAGAGCATGCTCGACGGCAGTTTCCGCCAGCTCAATGCCGACTTCGGCTTCGCCTTCACGATGTCGCCGGTGCCGGACCTGGACCGCTACGGGGTCGAGCTCGACCTGATCGACCGCCGCTACGGCGGCTACCTGACGCTGTCGCAGTCCTGGCGGCTGGCGACGCCGGGCTTCATGGAGCAGTTCAGGCGCATGCTGCTGTCCAAGCTGCGCGTGGTGTTCGAAAGCGCGGCCGGCGAGATCGAGCTGTGGAGCAAGGGCGCGTCGGCGCAGGTCGACGTGCAGCTGCGCGAGCGCCGCCGCGGTTTCCAGCGCCGGCGCGAGGCGCTGGAGCGGATCCAGGTCGCCGCCGGCGAACTCGAGACGCGCATCGGCGAGGTCGAGGCGATGGACGAGCGGCTGCGCCAGCAGCAGCAGCGCATGGACGAATGCGCGATCGAGTCGATGGCCGTCGCGCGGGACGTGCGGTTGCCCGACCGCCAGGCCGACGCGGCCTGATGCCTTCGGCGCTCGCCACGCGCGTGGTGCGCTGGCAGCGCCGCGCCGGCCGCCACGACCTGCCGTGGCAGGGCAGCACCGACCCGTACCGGATCTGGCTGTCCGAGGTGATGCTGCAGCAGACCCAGGTCGCGACCGTGCTGGACTACTACCCGCGCTTCCTGGCGCGCTTCCCCGACGTGCGCTCGCTCGCCGCGGCGTCGCTCGACGAGGTGCTGGCGCAGTGGAGCGGGCTGGGCTACTACAGCCGGGCGCGCCACCTGCACCGCTGTGCACGGGTGGTCGTCGCCGAGCACGGCGGGTCGTTCCCGCGCTCCAGCGCCGCGCTGGCGGAACTGCCGGGCATCGGCCGATCGACCGCCGCGGCGATCGCGGTGTTCGCCTTCGGCGAGCGCGCCGCGATCCTCGACGGCAACGTCAAGCGCGTGCTGACCCGGGCGCTGGGCTACGGCGCCGACCTCGCGTCCGCGGCGAACGAGCGCGCGCTGTGGGCACAGGCCGAGGCATTGCTGCCGGCCCGCGGCATCGAGGCCTACACGCAGGGCCTGATGGACCTCGGCGCGACCGTCTGCACGCAGCGCCGCCCGGCCTGCGCCGTCTGCCCGCTGGCCCCGAGCTGCGTGGCCCGTCGCGAGGGACGGCCCGGGGACTATCCGGTGAAGACGCGCCGGCTGCGCCGCAGCGAGCGCCGCCACGCGCTGCTGTGGCTGCGCCAGGGCAACCGCCACTGGCTGACACGCAGGCCCGAATGCGGCGTCTGGGCCGGGTTGTGGAGCCTGCCCGAGGCCGACACATCGGTGCACTGGACCGCACTCGCTGCCGACTGGCCGGGCCGAGGACGCACGTTGCCGACGGTGCACCACGTGCTGACGCACTTCGACTGGGCGCTGGAGCCGGTCGAGTGGGTGCTGCCGGCGCGGCTGGGGGCGGCCAGGCGTCAGCGCATCGAGGCCGCGCTCGGCGACGGCGCCTGGTTCGACACCACGCAGGCGCTGTCGCTCGGCCTGGCGGCGCCGGTGCGCAGGTTGATCGCGGCGGCTAGCTGACCACGCCCTTGCCGCGCAGGTACTCGTCGACCAGCGCGAGCCGGGACGAGGGCGAGGGCAGCGCCATCAGCTTCTGCTTGGCGGCCAGCGAGATCGGCAGCAGTTCGCACCAGCGGTTGGCGACCCAGCCGGCGTCGTCGAGCCGGAAGGGCTCGGCGATCGGCAGCGCGCCCTGCGCCTTCAGCGCAGCGATCGCCTGCGCCAATGCCTTCACCGTGGCCAGCATCGCCGGCGCCGGCAGCTCGGCCGGATCGGGCTCGACGGCCAGCGCGTCGGTCGACCACAGGCCGTCGTCGCCCTGGGCCGGTTCGCCCTGGCGCTCGAAGCGTTCGCCGCCGATGCAGCGCACCTGCAGGATGCCGGGCTGCTCGCTGTCGACCGCGTCGATGCGCGCCAGCGTGCCCATCGCCTCGAACCGCACCTCGCCGCGGCCGACCTCGCGGCCCTGGCGCAGGCAGATCACGCCGAACGGCGCCTGCTCGCGCAGGCAGCGCGTGACCAGGTCGAGGTAGCGTGCCTCGAAGACCTTCAGGTTCAGCAGCCCGTCCGGGAACAGCACCGACTGCAGCGGAAACAGGGGCAGCGGCGCGCCGCGCTCACTCACGGCCATCGAGCTCGCGGTGGCGCACAAGAGTACTGGAGCGCTCGCCGAAGCGCAGCGCCAGGGTCTCGGCGATGTAGACCGACCGGTGCTGGCCGCCGGTGCAGCCGATGCACACGGTGACATAGCTGCGCTGGTCGTTCTCGAGCATCGGCAGCCAGTGGCGCAGGAAGGCCTCGATCTGCCTGAGCATCTCGCCGACCTCGGGCTGCGCCTGGAGATACTCCACCACCGCCTCGTCGCGGCCGGTCTTCGGTCGCAACTCGCGAATGTAGTGCGGGTTGGGCAGCATGCGCACGTCGAAGACGTAGTCGGCGTCGAGCGGCACGCCGTGCTTGAAGGCGAAGGACTCGAAGACCAGCGTCAGCGGCGCCTGCATCATGCCGACCAGGCCGCGCACCCAGCTGCGCAGCTGCGCCGGTCGCAGCTGGCTGGTGTCGATCACCGTCGCGATCTCGCGCACCCCGGCGAGCAATTCGCGCTCGAGCTCGAGCGCCTCGACCAGTGCACGCGAGAGCTCGCCCTCCACGTTGCTCACCGACAGCGGGTGCGGTCGCCGCGTCTCGGAGAAGCGCCGCAGCAGGGTGTCGGTGCTGGCGTCGAGGAAGAGCACGCGGATGCGGTAGCCCTCGTTGCGCAGCGAGCTCACCAGCGGCAGCAGCTGCGGCAGCGAGATGGCCGTGCGCACGTCGACCGCGACCGCCACGCGGCTGGTGAATCGCTCCTGCTCCAGGCGGATGAAGTCGCGCAGCAGTTCGGGCGGCAGGTTGTCGACGCAGAAGTAGCCGGCATCCTCCAGCGCGTGCAGCGCGACCGACTTGCCGGAGCCGGAGATGCCGGTGACCAGCACCACCTCGGCGCCGTCGGGCGCGCCGGCGACCGCTTCGCTCACGGCATCGCCCCCGACGCGCTCACGAGGGCTTCCCGCCGAGCATCGCGAGCGCGTGCGCGCGGCTGGTGTCGGCGGCGATGCGCTCGCCGCCGAGCATGCGCGCGATCTCGCTGACACGGGCCTCGCCGGTGACCGACTGCACCTCGGAGACGGTGCGCTTGCCCTGCAGCGCCTTGGACACGACGAAGTGCCGGTCGGCGCAGGCCGCGACCTGCGCCAGGTGGGTCACGGCCAGCACCTGGGTGCTGCCGCCAAGCTGCTTCATCAGCCGGCCGACGCTGTCGGCGACCTGGCCGCCGACGCCGGCGTCGATCTCGTCGAAGATCAATGTCGGCACGCCCTGGTCGCCCGGCCGCGCGGTGCTGACCGCGATCGCCAGCGCCAGCCTCGAGAGCTCGCCGCCGGACGCCACCTTGGCCAGGGCCCGCGGTGTGCTGCCGGCATGGCCGGCGACGCGGAACTCGACGCTCTCCAGGCCGAAGGACTGCGGTTCGTCCTGCGCCAGCAGCGCGACCTCGAA
>CALJUI010000277.1 GCA_937975735.1 uncultured Rubrivivax sp. | reverse complement strand
CGTGTTCTGCCTTGATCGTTGTGCGAGGACGCCCTTGCTCTTGTCGCCGGCGACGTTGGTCGGGCCGGCTTGGTCGTGTCGCGTCGGGGGCCGGCCTCGACGATCGCGTCGGGTCTTCGTAACGAACTTTTCGATCTAGTGGGGCCTCGAGGTGCTGCAGAGACCGTGCACATCGAACTCAAGGGGTGGCCACTCGCATCAACTCCCAGGCCGGGGCTCATGCCACTCGTTGCCGCGTTCGAGATCAAGGTCAATGGCCGCCACCTTCTTGGGGCATCCCCCGAGTCAATATCGCTAAACCTAGGACATCCGTCTCTGCGTGGGGCGAAGCTGCGCACAAGACATGCCGACGCCTTTACGAAAGTTCCTCAAACCCGGTTGGCGATCGTGGATGGTGTATACAACTGGCGGCTCGGTGCTGATTTCCACAAGTGGCGGCTTGAGGTCGGCATGATGAAGGACGCTTTCGTGTCCGACGCTGGTGATACGTCAGTGGATCTCACTGTCGATGGCAGCAACTACCTCCGCTTAGCTGAGCGAGCGTTTGATGAGTTCGCTGCGTCTTTCGAGGCCGTACTGGGCATTGTCTGTGCAGAATCAGCTCGATTGACGTCACTGGCTGTCGTGGACGCGTCGCGCCAGATCCCCACGCCCAACGAGTTGCTGTTTGCGTTCCAACGAGTGAATGAAACCGGGACCGTCATCGCGGCCGCGCGCCCTGGGGTCGAGGTCCGGCCGAACCCAGACTATTTGTACCTGACGCGGGGTCTCTTCGAAGACTGGTGGGGCGAGACGTTCAACGAAGTCGTCTCGACCGATTTTTTCATGAGTTCGGTACCAGAAGAATGGTCGGTTCATAAGCGAGTCAATCGAGCGCTTTCCGAATCGCTTTTCGTGGACAAGCTCTATCGCTGTACTGTCGACGTTGAGGCGATTCTGGATTCGCACTTGCTGAAGTCGATCGTCGAAGCAACGCATGATCCGACTGACATTTCGGGAGCGAAGTTCCTCGTTCGCCTGCAACTCCAGGATGGCGACGGCCGACGGCTTGAGTTCGAAGACGTGGGAAGTGGTCTCGGGTACCTGCTGCCTGTGCTTGTCCAGTTGATCGCCCCGAAATCTTCC
Organism: uncultured Rubrivivax sp.; assembly: GCA_937975735.1. Lineage (GTDB taxonomy): Bacteria > Pseudomonadota > Gammaproteobacteria > Burkholderiales > Burkholderiaceae_C > Rubrivivax. The sequence goes on along the minus strand of CALJUI010000277.1, from coordinate 5,809 downwards.
GGTTCGGTGTTCGTCCAGCAGCCGGAACTTCACCTTCACCCTGCGCTTCAGGCCGCGTTGGGGGACGTTGTGATCGAGGCAACCCACAGCGCGCGCACAACGATCATCGAAACGCACAGCGAACACCTTCTGCTCCGTTTGCTGCGCCGCGTGCGGGAGGGCGCGCAGCCGCGTAGCACGTTGCCGCCGGACCTAATTATCTCGGCAGAGGACTTGGTGGTCGTCTACTTTGACCCGCAGTCGAGTGGGGGCACGCGGGTTCGCCGGTTGAGGGTTTCCGATGACGGAGACTTCCTGGACCGATGGCCGAGGGGCTTCTTTGACGAGCGAGACCAGGAGCTCTTCGCCGACGGCGGGCCGCTGAGTCATGAATGAGCTCTACGCTGCCGAGCCTGGCTTTGTGGGAACTGCGACTGAGCTGAAGCTTTTCTTGGAGCGTTTCGGGCCAACTTCTGGTCACTACTTGGCCGCGCTGCCACGAAGTTGGGAGTTGGAGGTCGCATCGCAGTTTGCTAAGGCACGACCAGTCGAACAACAGCGAGCCAAACTGGCTCTTCGTCGAGCGCGTGAGCGAATGGCGGTGCTGACTCGACCACACCTGCCATGGGGCGGGTCAGACTGGCGTACCGAGGCAGCGAAGCTGACCGCCAAGCCGTCACCCAAGTTGTTGTCCGCCGTTGTGGGACCGGAAGGCAACCATGAATTGCCCGAGGGGCTCGTCGCTGTCGATGACTTCGCACTTGATGCGACCGCCGAAGAGGAGATCGCAGCGACACCGCAAGAGATTTGTCGAGTCTGTTCGATCATTCTCGAAGTCAGAGGCGACATCCACATCGTCGATCCCTACTTCGATCCGTGCCGGGACAGCTATGCAAACGTGCTTCGCGTCCTGCTTCAAAGAATGGCGGTGCGCCCAGTCATGTCGCTGACGATTTGGTCGAGGGCTGAACTGGTGCTTTGGCAGTCACAAAGAACTGCGGCGGAGTTGAGGGAAGCGATTCGAAGAGCCGGTCGGTCGATCACTCAGGAGTTGCCAGTCACCCTGAATCTGTTGGACGACATGGGTACGTCGCAAAAGATGCACGCGCGGTACCTGTTCTCTGTCAAAGGCGGTGTCTCGATTGACAATGGCTTTCAGCAACTGTCGAATCAACTAAGGACCCGAGCCGGGCCCATGTCCACCGCTATCTTGGACTTGCATTTGTGGCGATATCACGAACGCGCAGACCATGCACCCATCGTGCAGGCAGTGGAAGTCCCACTCGGGCGCCGCGGCCGCCAACGCTAATTCCGACAGCCGGAGCAGCTCATACTACTTACTGGGCGCGTCAGATCAGTGCACTGCTCAGCTTGCTAGCGGCGCCGCCGATCGTCGGAAGCTGCCGAGTATCAACTGGCCGCGCGTAATCAGACTTTCAATGTAATTTGCCCAGAACTGAAGCATGTCCCGCCGTTGCGATTCGTACTCGGCACGGTTGTAGACGCCGCGCACGCCGCCGATGGTGTGATTGAGCGCCTTCTCAACCACGTCCGAGGCCCAGCCGTTCTCATGCAGCAGTGTCGATGCGGTTCGCCGAAGGTCATGGATCGTGAAGGCCGGGATGTCCTGGCCCGCCAGCGCCACCTTGAGTGCATTGTTGATAGCGTTGTGCGCGAAGGGCTTGGTCAAGCTTCCTCGGCCCGGCATCACCAACTCGCTGCCTGCGGCCAGAGCCTGCAGATCCCTGAAGATCGCAGCAGCCTGACGGGAGAGGTAGACGATGTGTGCCTTGCCGGTCTTCGAGTGTTCGACGGGGATGTGCCACTCGCCCTTCTCGAAGTCCACATGCTCCCAGCGCGCCAGCAGCAGCTCGGACTTGCGCACCATCGTCAGTAGGATCAGGTGCAAGCCGAGCTTGAACTGACGACGGATGTTGGACTCGAAGGCGGCTACCAGGAACTTCCGGATCTCGTCCGGCGAGAGCGCGCGATCGCGGGACTTGGCCTTGTGCACATGGCGCATCGGCAGCGAGAGCACCGGGTTCACGTTCACGAGCCCGGCCGTCATCGCGTAGTCGAATAGGCGCTTGAGCACGCCGCGGATGTTCCCGGCCGCCGCGTCGAAACCTTCGTCCTTCTTCTTCCAGATGATGGCCCGCACGTCCTCGGTAGTGACGTCGCGCACGGGCTTGGTGCCAATAGCCGGGACGATGGCCTTGTCGAAGTAGCGCCGGGGGATGGTGATGTCTTGGCGGTCCTTGGCCACGATCTCGCGGAAGAAGCGCTCACCGAACTCCGAAACGGTCGTGGCGTCCGCCGCCGCTTGCTTGGCTAGCTGCTTCTGTCGGGCGGGCGACTTGTCCATCGCCGCGGCCTGGGCAGCTTCGTCGCGTTTGATGCGAGCGTTCTTCAGCGTCAGGGCGGGGTACTTGCCCAGCGTCAGCTTCTCCCGCTTGCCAGCCACCCGGTAGCGGTAGCGCCAGACGATGCCGCCAGTGGGAAAGACCTCGACGTACAGGCCACGGTCGTCGGTCACGGTGTAGGGCTTGTCCTTCGGCCTGAGGGCCTTAAGGGCCGTGTCGGTGAGCGCCATGGTGCCTCGCTGGGTCCAAGTAACCGGGATCGGCGGGCGCAAGTTGCTACTTGGACCCATACTTGGACCCACTAGCCGCCGGCTGTCACTGGGTCCAAGCGGACATTCTAGGACACTAAGACGCTGTTTATACAAGCTTTTTCAACGCTGCTCTAAATTCTGATGGAGCCCGTTGAACACCAAGCTATTTCCCGATGCAGAAGCGCCCGAAGATCTCGCCCAGCAGGTCGTCGGCGGTGAACTGCCCGGTGATCTCGCCCAGCGCATCGTGCGCCAGCCGCAGTTCCTCGGCCAGCAGGTCGAGCGCCGCATCGGCCAGCGCCGCCTGCGCCTGCGCGGCCTGCAGGTGCCCGCGCGCGCGGCCCAGCGCCTGCAGGTGCCGGGCGCGGGCGATGAAGACGCCGTCGGGCATCGCGTGCCAGCCGGCGCGCGCGAGCAGTTCGGCGCGCAGGCGCTCCAGGCCGTCGCCGGTGCGCGCCGACAGCCGCAGACTGCCGGCCGGCAGATCGTCTGCCGCGGCCAGGTCGGCCTTGTTGTAGACCTGCAGCGCGCCACGCGGCAGTCGTTCGGCGATCTGCGCCTCGGCCGCCTCGTAGGCCGGCTCGCCGCGGCGCGTCAGGTCGTGCAGGAAGATCACCGCGTCGGCGTCGGCGATCGCTTCCCAGCTGCGGCCGATGCCGATGCGCTCGACCTCGTCGCTGGCCTGCGCGTCGCCGCGCAGCCCGGCGGTGTCGATCACGTGCACCGGCACGCCCTCGATCTGGATCGTCTGCGAGACGCGGTCGCGCGTGGTGCCGGGGATCGCGGTGACGATGGCCAGCTCGGCGCCGGCCAGCGCGTTGAGCAGCGAACTCTTGCCGACGTTGGGCTGGCCGGCGAGCACCACGCGCATGCCGTCGCGCAGCAGCGCGCCCTGGCGCGCGCCGTCGATCAGCGCATCCAGCGCCGTCGTTGCCGCGTCGAGCCGGCCGCGCGCACCGGCCTTCTCGAGGAAGTCGATCTCCTCCTCGGGGAAGTCGAGCGTCGCCTCGACCAGCATGCGCAGCTCGATCAACTGCTTAGCCAGCGCGTCGATGCGCTGCGAGAACACGCCCGACAAGGCCCGCCCGGCGGAGCGCGCCGCGGCCTCGGTGCTCGCGTCGATCAGGTCGGCGACGGCCTCGGCCTGGGCCAGGTCGAGCTTGTCGTTCAGGAAGGCCCGCTCGGTGAACTCGCCCGGTTCCGCGACGCGGATGCCGATGTGAGCGCCGGCTTCAAGACATCGGGCGAGCAGCAGCTGCAGCACCACCGGGCCGCCATGGGCCTGCAGTTCGAGCACCTCCTCGCCGGTGTAGGAGTGCGGCGCCGGGAAGTGCAACGCCAGGCCCTGGTCGATGGGCTGGCCGGCGGCGTCGAGGAAGGGGCCGTAGTGCGCGGTGCGCGGCGCCAGCGGCCGGGCGCAGATCGCGTCGATCAGCGGCGCGAGGTCGCGGCCCGAGGCACGCACGATGCCGACCGCGCCGCGCCCGGGTGCGGTGGCGATGGCGACGATCGGGTCGCGGTGGCGGCCGAGGGCCCGGGTGGCGGCGCGCATGGTGCTGGTGATTCTGACGCGCCGGCGGCGGGTGGCGCGGGCGGAGCGTCTGGCGCGCCCGGCCGGTCAGGCCGGGTCGCGCGTCAACCGCCTCCTGAGCCGGCCACTGACTGACCGGGTCGACCCGCATGACGGTATCGTCGGCCGCCGGGGGCAGCCGGACAACCCCCCAGCAGCGGGGAGTGCCGGCGTTCGCGGCGGATGCACGAACTCGGCGGCTTCAGGCGACCCCGAGTCGCTTGTTGATCCACCACTGCTGGGCGATCGACAGGATGTTGTTCGTCAGCCAGTACAGCACCAGGCCGGCCGGGAAGAAGAAGAACATCACCGAGAACATCAGCGGCATCAGCCACATCATCCGCGCCTGCATCGGATCGGGCGGCTTCGGGTTGAGCCAGACCTGGAACAGCGAGGACAGCGTCATCAGGATCGGCAGGATGAACCAGGGGTCGATCGCCGACAGGTCGCTGATCCAGCCGATCCACGGCGCGTTGCGCATCTCGACGCTGGACAGCAGCACCCAGTACAGCGCGATGAAGAACGGCATCTGCACCAGGATCGGCAGGCAGCCGCCGAGCGGGTTGACCTTCTCCTCGCGGTAGATGCGCATCATCTCCTGCTGCATCTGCTGCGGCTTGTCCTTCAGCCGCTCGCGCATCTCCATCACCTTCGGGTTGATGGCCTTCATCTTGGCCATTGACTTGTAGGCGCTGGCGTTGAGCCAGTAGAAGGCGATCTTCAGCACGACGACCAGGCCGACGATTGCCCAGCCCCAGTTGCCGATGAGGCTGTGCAGTTGGGTCAGCAGCCAGAACAGCGGCTTGGCCAGCACCGTGAACCAGCCGTAGTCCTTGACCAGATCCAGCCCCGGCGCCAGGTCGGCCAGCCGGTACTCCTCCTGCGGGCCGGCGTACAGCCGCGCGTCGAACGACGCCGTGGCCCCGGGCGCGACCTCGCCGAGCGGCGTGACCATCGCGATCGAGTACAGGTTGTCGGCGACCTTGGCGGTGCGGAACTCGCGCGGCGTGCCGGGCGGCAACAGCCAGGCCGAGGCGAAGTAGTGCTGGACCATCGCGATCCAGCCGTCGTCGGCCTGGCGCTCGTGCTCGGCCTTGCCCTTGCCGATGTCCTTGAAGTCGATCTTCTGGAACTTCTTCGCCTCGGTGTACAGCGCCGGTCCGGTGAAGGTGAAGTACAGCGACGATTCGCCCTCCGGCGGGTTGCCGTCGCGGGCCAGCTGCAGGTACAGCTGCGGCGCCACCGGCGCCGCGCCGGCATTGCTGAACTCGTGGCGCACGCCGACCACGTAGCGGCCGCGCTCGAAGGTGAAGGTCTTGGTCAGCCGGCTGCCGTCCGGCGTGGTCGCGTCGAAGGCGATGCTGAGCGACTTGGCGCCGTCGGCCAGCGTGCGCTCGCCCGGCTGCACGGTCATCGGCGTCAGGTGGTTCGGCAGCGTGGTGCCGGCCTGCGCGGCGATCAGGCCGGTCTGCGCCAGGTAGACACGGTTGGCGCTCTGCTCCATCAGGCGCACGGCGCGGTTCGGGTCCGACTGGTCCTTGAAGCCGAGCAGTTCGAGCGAGACCAGAGTGCCGCCACGGCTGTCGAAGGTGGCGCGAACGACGTCGGTCGTGACGACGACCCGCTCGGTGTCCGGCGCGGCGGGC
>CALJUI010000276.1 GCA_937975735.1 uncultured Rubrivivax sp. | reverse complement strand
CGTCTCGACCTTGGGCGCGTGGCCCTGGCTCAGCATGCGCGCGCGGTAGGTCGCGGCGAGCACGAGCTGGAAGCGGTTCGGGATCTTGTCCAGGCAGTCTTCGACGGTGATGCGGGCCATGGTGGGGCGGGTCCTCGGTGGGCGATCAGGCGGATGCGGCGGGGGTCAGTCCGAGCGCCGCGAACACCTGGGAGCGGTTGCGCAACTGCGCGGCGTACTTCAGGCGCTGCGAGTGGACCACGGTCTTGAGGTCGAACAGCGCCGTCTCGAACAAGGCATTGATTATAACGAAGTCGAAGTGGATGGCCTGCGGCACCTCTTCGCGGGCGTTGGCCATCCGCGTCGCGATGACCTCGGGCCGATCCTCGCCACGGCGCTGCAGCCGCTGCTGCAGTTCTTCCCAGCTCGGCGGCAGGACGAAGATCAGCACTGCGTGGGGGAACAGGCGCTTGATCTGCAGCGCGCCTTGCCAGTCGATCTCCAGCACGACGTCCTCGCCGCGCTGCAGCCGGTCCTGGATCGCGGTGCGCGAGGTGCCGTAGAGGTTGCCGTGGACCTGCGCCCACTCGAAGAACTCGTCGCGCGCGACCATCGCCTGGAAGGCCGCGGTGTCGACGAAGTGGTACTCGCGCCCGTCCTGCTCCTGGCCGCGCGGCGCGCGCGTGGTGTGCGAGACCGAGGCCGCAAGACGCGAGTCGAGCTCGAGCAGGGCCTTGACGAGGCTGGACTTGCCGGCGCCGCTGGGTGCGGCGACGACGAACAGGTTGCCCGGCATGTCCGGCATCGGTGCAGTGCCCGGGCGGTGGGGAGTGTCGGGGGTGGCCATGCGTGGCCCGGCAGTCTAGCAGCGCACCCGTTCACCAGCGTGCGCCGAATTGCCGCCTCAGCGCGTCGATCTGCGACTCGTCCAGCGCGCGGGCGCGGCCGCTGGTCATGTGCCGCAGCCGAGCGGTCTCCTCGAGTTCCTCCAGCGTCGCCATCGCCGCCGCCGGCGCCTCCTGCTGACGTTCGGGCCGAGCCGTTCGAGCATCACCGCGCGGATCGGCTGCCCCCGGCTTCGATGCGCGTCGATCAGCCCCGCGACGACATCGCCGACCGCCGGATCGCCGGGACGGTGGTCGGGCACCAGCGGGACGCGGCCGACCTTCATCACGAACTACGGGGTGATCGGCGGCAACCGGTCGCCGTCGCCGCCGGGCGGGTCAGCGACAGCGCCACCAGGTGGGTGCTGTGGGTGTGGATCACGCAGCGCGCGTCCGGGTCGGCCGCGTAGATGCGCCGGTGCAGCGCCAGCGTCTTGCTGGCCCGGTCGCCGCCGATCTGCTCGCCATTCGCGTCGACGCGGGCCAGGCGCTCGGGCTGCAGGAATCCCAGGCAGGCGTCGGTCGGAGTGGTCAGATGGCCGTCATCCAGCCGCACGCTGATGTTGCCGGCACTGGCGTGCACGTAGCCGCGCTCGAACAGCGAGCGGCCGACGCGGCAGATCTCTTCCCGAGCCTCGTGTTCGGTCACCGCGGGCTCCTCGTGTCGGTGTCGGCCTGGATGCGGGAATGTAGCCTGCCGATCGGGCCGCTCGCGCGGGGTGATGCCGCCCGCGGGCCGCGGGATTGGCGGGTTGCCTGCAATCTGCCCCCAGCGTCGAACGCCCCCTTCCTTCCGCTGCGCACGCCCAGGCCTCCTTGAAGCCAGATCCCCGGTATTCGCCCCCGCCCGAGGGACCCGAGCGCTCGCCCGTCCGCCAGGCCCTGGTCATCGCGGCGGCGCTGCTGCTGCTCAACGGCGCGTTGGGCTTCAGCACCTGGTGGCCTGGCGCGGCGTGCTGTCGCCGCGCGTGCGCTGCTCGGCCCGCGGCTGTACCGGTGTCGCGTGCGGTGCAGCGGCGCCGACGGCGCAGTTCCACGTGACCCGGCGCATTGGCACGACGGCGCTGGCGCGCGGCGCCCGGTGGTCGGTCGTCCGCGACGCGTCGGCATGCTGCTCGGGCCGTGGGTACCGCGCCCGACGTGCGCCGCTGATTCGGGCCGCCGTCGACAAGGCCGTCGGGAGCGCGGGCCGGCGTCGTGCCCCCGGGCAGGGGCCCCGGGTTCGTGCTGCGGTAGATTCGAAGTCGTCGTGAAGAATCCGCCATCGACGCCGCTGCCGGAGACGGGCCTGCTGGAGCGCGACGCCGCGATGGACCAGTTGCGCGCGGCCGTCGAGGCGGTGCGTGGCGGGTCGGGGCGCTGCGTTGTCGTCAGCGGAACCGCCGGCATCGGCAAGACCAGCCTGCTGGCCGCCTGCGCCGACGAGATGCCCACGCTGCGCTGGCTGCGCGGCGAATGCGATGCCCTGCACACGCCGCGCCCGCTGGGACCGCTGGTCGACCTGGCCGCCGAATTGCCCGACGCCCTGGCCCATGCCGTTCACTCGGCCCGCACCTACAACGGCCTGTTCCCCATGCTGCTGGACTGGCTGCGCCGATCGCAGCCCCCTGCGGTGCTGGTCGTCGAGGATCTGCACTGGGCGGACGAGGCCACGCTGGACTGCGTGCGCTACCTGGGCAAGCGCATCCAGGCCGCGGGCTTCGGCCTGGTCGTCACGTTGCGCGAGGAGCCGGGCGCGCCGCAGGCGCCGTTGCGGCAGACCCTCGCGGCGCTGGCGGGCAGCGCCACCGTGCACATCGAGCTCGATGGGCTGAGCCCCCGCGCTGTGGCCGAACTGTGCCGTCGCCACGGGCGCGACCCCCGCGGTCTGCATGCGCTGACCGCCGGCAACCCGTACTTCGTGAGCCAGCTGCTGGCCTCGCCGATGGACAGCGTGCCGGGCTCGCTGCGCGATTCGGTGCTTGCGCAGGCAGACACGCTGGAGCCCACGGCGCGTGCCGCCGTCGACACGCTGAGCCTCTCGCCCGGCGGGCTGGCGCTGGCCGAACTGATGGCCCTTCACCCCGACGCGGCGCATTCGCTGGCGTCGCCCGAGGCGCAGGCCCTGCTCGTCGTCAAGCCGCCGTGGATCGGGTTCCGCCACGAGCTGGCGCGTCAGGTCCTGCACGATGCGATGCCCGAGTTGCGTCGGTGGCAGGGGCACCAGGCGCTGCTGACCGGGCTGAGCGCAAGCCCCGAAGGGCGTGCGCAACTAGCTCGGCGCGTGCACCACTCGGTCGAGGCCGGCCTATCGGCGCAGGTGCTGGAGCTGGCGCCCGCCGCCGCGACCGAGGCCGAGGCGGTCGGCGCCTACCGCGCTGCAGCGCGTTTGCTTCGGCTGGCGCTGGACCATGCGGGGCAGGCCGAGCCGGCCAGGCGCGCCGACCTGCTCGACCGGCTGGCCAAGTGCTGCCACGCCTTCCACGCCGTCGACGAGGCCGTCGATGCGCGCCGCCAGGCGATCGCCCTCCGGAATTCCCTCGGCGATACCCTGGGCATTGCATCGAGCATGGCTCAGCTGGCCCTGCAGCTGACGCCGGACCCGCAGGCGCTGGACCTGGCCACGCAGGCCGTCGAGCTGCTGCAAGGGCGAAGCGCCGGCAGTGCGTCGGCGACGGCGTCCTGCGCGATGGCGATCACGCTGGCCAACGCCGGGCGGGCCGCCGAGGCCCTGCAGCACGCCCGCTCGGCGTTGACCGGTGTCGACGCCTCGGGCGATGCCGAAGGCAGGGTCCACGTGACCAGCATCGCTGCCAGCGTCGAGCTCAGCCTGGCGCCGTCGAAGGCCGCGTTCGAACGCCTGTCCGCCTGCATCGACGAGGCCATGGTCCTGGGTCGCGCCGGTGCCGCGGTGATTCCGATGGTCAACCTGGCCACGGTGGCCCTGGTGCACGGCGAGTACGAGCGCGTGCTGGCGGTCACCGAGCGCGGCATCGGATATTGCGCCGAGCGCGACATGGACGTGATGCTGGCCCATCTGCACATCCGGCGCGCGTTGGCGCTGATCGAGCTGACGCGCTGGGACGACGCACAGGCTGCGCTCGATGCGCTGCGCGCCATGTCCTCGGTGCCGCAGGCGCAGGCCGGGTCGGCGGCCATCCTGCAGTCTCGCATCGACGCCTTGTGCGGCCGGGACAACGACGAATCCCGTTGGCGGGCGCACCTCGAGGCGGCCGAAGCGCGGCGCGTGGATCTGTTCCCGACCTACGTCTTTGCCGTCTGCGCCGAGGCGGCCTGGCTCCGCCAGGATCCCGGCCTGTCGCTGCAGCTGGCACAGCAGGGCCTGGCCCAGGCGGAGGGCCCCTGGGTGGTCGGCCACCTTCGCAAGTGGATCCGCCTGTGCGGCGGCACGCTGCCGGCCTTGCCGGCGAGCGAGACCCTGGCCCCGCCGCACGAGGCGGCCGAGGCGGGCCACTGGCGCCAGGCCCACCGGATCTGGGCCGGCATGGGCTGCCACTTCGAGGCGGCCTTGGCCCTGCTGGGCGGCGACGAGCCAGCGCAGCGGGAGGCGGTCGAGCAGTTCATCGCGATCGGCGCCACCGCGGCCGCCCGCACGGCACGCCACGCCCTGACCGCGGCGGGCGCGCGCGGCGTCGCGCGCGGCCCCTACGGCCATGCGCAGGAGGACCCGTTGGGGCTGACGCGGCGCGAGCGCCAGGTCGCCGAACTGCTGGCGGCGTCGCTCAGCAATGCACAGATCGCGCAGCGCCTGCAGCGGTCCGAGCGCACGGTGGCGCACCACGTCTCTGCCGTGCTCGCCAAACTCGGCGTCAGCAACCGCTCCCAGGTCGCCGACCGCCTGTAGCCCCCGGCGCGGCCCGCTCAGGCCACATGGAGCCGCAGCTGCGGGGGCCCGCCGCCGTGCGGCCTGGCGGCTGCCGGCGCTTCGGCGCTCGGTTGCAGGAGCAACTGCTTCAGGCGCGGCAGGATGCCGCGCGCATGCTCGCGGCCCAGCTCGATCAGGTAGGGCATTGCATCCGCGTCGAACAAGCCGACCCGGCGCTCGAGCTCGGGCAGCAGCGTGATCAGCTGCGGCCGCGCATGGGTGGCCAGCTGGGCCCGCAAGAGGTTGTTGGTCAGCGCGGCGGTCACGCGCGTGGCCAGGCGGGTGGCGTCGCCGACATGGCGGGGTTTGGGCACCTCGAACCCCAGGGCGACGACCGCCCGGGCCTCGGCCGCCGCACCCACGGGCAAGGGGTCGCTGACGCTGCCGTCGATCAGCAGGCGATCGCCTACCCGATGCGGCGCGAACAGGAAGGGCAGCGCCACCGAGGCGCGCAGGGCATCGCACACCGACCCCCGCGACAGCAGCACCGGCTGCCCGCTGGCCGCATCGGTCGCGTTGACCAGCATGCGCACCGGCAGGTCTTCGAGCCGCTGCGAGCCGAACGCCTGGCGCATGCGGTCCAGGATCAGGTGGTCGTCGCGCAGCGCGAAGCGCTCTTCGAAACGCCGGCTCAAGCCCGTCACGACCGGCGCCAACGCGGCATGCAGCAAGGCGCCGCGCCGGCGTACGCTGGTGATCTCGCGCGACCACAGCCGGGTCGCGGTGGCGATGCATTCCCGGCTCGGCAGCTTCGCCGCCACCAGGGCGCCGAACACCGCCCCGGCGCTGCAGCCGACTACCAGATCGGGCTGCAGCCCCTCTGCGGCCAGCACCTCGGCCACGCCCAGCGCCGCGGCGGACTTGACCCCGCCGCTGCCGAACACCAGGGCCAGCCGCGCCGGCGCCGGCTCGGGCGGCGCGGCCCGGGCCATGGCGTTGCATGCATCGATGTTCATGCCCGCTCCTCGCCGACGGCCAGGACCAGGTCGACCGGCGGCAGGGGCCTGAGCAGCCAGCTCAGGGCCGCCAGGGTGGGCAGCGCCTGCCGCCAGCGCCAGCCCGGCGCCGTGTCCAGCCGAGCGTCCAGCGTCGCGCCGCGGGCCACGACCGGTTCATCGCGCCCGCCGTTAGCGGGGCATGTGCCGTGACGCCTGCCGCGCAGCAGGCCGAGCATCGCCTCGTTGTCGCCGCGCACCGTGGCCCGCAGTTGCCGCAGACCGCTGTGGCAGGCGCCTTGGCGGATGGCGCCGAGCAGACGCGACCCGATGCCGCGTCCCTGATACGCCTCGGCGACCACGAGGGCGACCTCGCCGACGTCGCCACCGTGCGCGGTGTGCCGCCGCGGAGGCTCCACGCACCAGCCCCCCAGCGCCACCACCTGCTCCGCGCCGTTTGCACGGGTCACCGCGACCCAGCTCTGCGCCTGCGCGCCCAGGGTCAATGCCTGGTCGGTCAGCGCGTCGATGCATTGCGGGCTCAACGACTGGCGCGCGCAGTGGAACCGCTGCGCCAGGCAGTCCGGGCCCAGGGCGGCCAGGAACGACCGCAGGGCCGGACGGTCAGATGGCACGGATCGTCGGACACGGATCGGCGGGCGGCCGAACGCGGCCAGCGGGCGCCACCAGCGGACGGGACGCGGCGCGGCGTCGGATGGCGAATGGGGCTTCGGGGGGCGAGGCATGAGCGGTCTCCCTGCAACGGCGCGATTCAAGATCACGCTGTGCATGGTGGAGACGCGGGTCATCGGGCGCATCGGTCGCCGCGCCCATATTTCGCCCGCGCGCTGCCCATTTTTGGGACGCCGAACCAAGCCGCGACGGCGCGGGCTCGACGTCCATGCGGTGCGATCGCCTCGGTCGGCGGGGGGCTAGAGAAGGATCGGGCTCGGCCGGACCCGGGCGCGCTGCGGCGCGCGCCGGAGCGCTACTCCAGGTTCTGCACCTGCTCGCGCATCTGCTCGATCGCGACCTTCATGTCGACGGCGACCGAGGTCAGTTCCAGCGCAGCGGACTTCGAACCCAGCGTGTTCGCCTCGCGGTGCAGTTCCTGGATCAGGAAGTCGAGCCGCTTGCCGACCTCGCCGCCACGCCGGAGCAGGCGCTCGATCTCGTCGAGGTGGGCCTTCAGCCGCGCCAGTTCCTCGGCGACGTCGATGCGGATCGCGAACGCCGCCGCTTCGTTCAGCGCACGCTCCTGCAGT
>CALJUI010000275.1 GCA_937975735.1 uncultured Rubrivivax sp. | reverse complement strand
GGCTCCGCGAGTTGGGCCTCGAAGTGCCGGCGCAGCAGGCCGCGGTCGGCCTCCCACAGCCGCACCTTGGCGGCGTCCTCGGGATGGCTGCGCAGCCAGGCCTCCACCTGGGCACGTTCTTCGGGGCCGAGCGCGCCGTCGAGCCAGGCGCTCAGGTCTTCGTCGTCGATTCGGGTCGGGTCCATCGTCATACCACCCTGCGCAGGCCGGCGGCGCCGGTGCGCGGTCGTCCTTCGAGCGCGTCGCGCATCGCCGCCCGCGCCCGGCACACGCGCGACATCACGGTGCCCACCGGCACGCGCATCACCTCCGCCACCTCGGCGTAGGACAGCTGCTCGACGCAGACCAGCAGCAGCGACTCGCGCTGCTCCGGGTTCAGGCGCTGCAGCGCGGCGTTCAGGTCGATCTGCAGGCCGACGTCGGCGCCGGCGTCGCTGTCGCGCTCGTCCTGCACGTGCTGCAGCTGCTCCGGGTCCAGCACCGACAGCCGGTGCTCGCGGCGCTGCAGATCGCGCTGCGCGTTGTGGGCGATCGCCAGCAGCCAGACCAGCATGTCGCGGCGCTGGTCGAACTGGTGCCAGTGCGTCAGCGCCCGCTCCAGCGCCGACTGCACCAGGTCGTCGGCCAGCGCCGGGTCGTGGACCAGCGTGCGCGCGTAGCGCCGCAGGCGCGGGATCGCTGCGAGCAACTGGTCGCGAAAGGCGGGTGGAGCGGGGTTCACCGAAGGGGTACGCCGGGCGTGCCCCCATTATTCCTGTGCCACCGCCCCCGGCGGAGACCTCAGAGCGCGGCCCAGGCGCCCAGCCGACGGTGTCGCGGCTGGCGCTCGGCCCAAGCGGCCAGGCGCGCCAGCCAGGCGTCCAGCGACCAGGTTGGCGGGCGGCTTGGCAGCGTGATGGCGATGGTGCTCATGGTGACCTCGATGCAATTCGTCTACGGGTTGACCCCAGTGCGCTCAATGTAATCATGCTTGCTGGTGCTCACAACAGCGATGTTCGCGTTCCGTCTTTGCAAAAACGCACAGTACGGGCACACTGCGATCCATGGCCGAACTGGACTGGAGCGATCTGCGCCACGCGTTGGCGGTGGCCGAAGCCGGCTCGCTGGCCGGCGCCGCGCGCCAGCTCGGTGTCAACCACAGCACCGTACTGCGCCGGCTCGACGCGCTCGAGCAAAGGCTCGGCGCCCGGCTGTTCGACCGCAAGCGCAGCGGCTACCGGCCCACCGACGCCGGCGCGGCGGTGCTCGCCCACGCCCGTCACATGGCCGACCGCGTCGACGAGATCGAGCGCCAGGTGCTGGGCCGCGACCGCGAACTGACCGGCCTGCTGCGCGTGACCACCGCGTTCGTGATCATGGCCCACCTGCTGCCGGAACCGCTGGCGGCGTTTGCGCGGGCCTTTCCCGGCATCGAGGTCGAGGTCGTCGAGAACGCCTTCCTCGTCGACCTGTCGCGCCGGCGGCCCGAGGTGACCAGCGCCGCGCTGGCCCAGCGCGAGGCCGACGTGGCGCTGCGGCTGTCGACCCACGTCGCCGAACACCTCGTCGGCCGCAACCTCGGCATGACGCACTGCCGCGTCTACGCACTGCGCGGAGCCGAGGGTTTACCGCAAAGTGTGCAGCCACTCACCATGCTTGTCCGCGAGGCGCCCTGGGTGGCCTTCGAGCGTGACCAGCACCACCGCGTCTACGACCGCTGGATGCGGGCCCAGGTCGACGGCGCCCAGGTCCGGGTGCGCGTCGACATCTTCAACGCCACCGCGGCGATGCTGCGCACCGGCATCGGCGTCGGCGTGCTGCCGACCTTCATGGAGGCGAGCCACCCGGAGCTGGTCGCCGTGTCGGACCCGATCCCGGAGCTGGCAGCGCCGATCTGGATGCTGACCCACCCGGACCTGCGCCAGACCGCGCGGGTGCGCGCCTTCATCCAACACGTCGGCGACGCGCTGACCGAACGCCTGCGCACGGCCGCTTGATACCCCGGGCGGCATCCCCATCTCTGTTCGATGAACGCCTCGTCCACTCATGTCGCCTGCCCCCACTGCCAGCAGCTCAACCGCGTGCCCGGCGATCGCCTGGGCGAAGACCCGGTCTGCGGCCGCTGCGGGCGGCCGCTGCTGAGCGGCGAACCGGTGGAGCTGGGCGACGCCGACTTCGACCGGATCGTCGCCCGCACCGAGCTGCCGGTGCTGGTCGACTTCTGGGCGCCCTGGTGCGGCCCGTGCCGCTCGATGGCCCCGGCCTTCGCCCAGGCCGCAGCGCAGCTCAAGGGCCGCGCGCTGCTGGTCAAGGTCGACAGCGACCGCAACCCGCAGCTGTCGGCGCGCTTCGGCATCCGCAGCATCCCGACGCTGGTGCGGATGGAGCGGGGAGCGGAGGCGGCGCGTCAGTCCGGCGCGCTGCCGCTGCCGGCGATCATCCAGCTCGCGACGCCGCGAACCGGATGAACCAGTCGACGCTGGCCGCGTTGGCCATCGCGTCGCGGTTCATCACGGTGGCCGGGTCGGCGCCCATCAGCAGCTTCTTGACCGGCAGCTCCATCTTCTTGCCCGACAGCGTGCGCGGGATCGCGTCGACCCGATAGACGTCGTTGGGCACGTGGCGCGGCGACAGCGCCTCGCGCACCGCGGCCTTGATGCGCTTCGTCAGCGCCTCGTCGAGCACGACGCCGTCGCGCAGCACGACGAACAGCGGCATCCAGCTCTCCCTGCCAAGGTACTCGAGGTCGACGACCAGGCTGTCGAGGATCTCCGGGATCGCCTCGACCGCCCGGTACAGCTCGGCGGTGCCCATCCGGATGCCGTGGCGGTTGATCGTCGCGTCGCTGCGGCCGTAGATGACCGCACCGCCGGTCGGCGTGATGCGGATCCAGTCGCCGTGGCGCCAGATGCCGGGGTAGACGTCGAAGTAGCTGTCGCGGTAGCGCGCGCCGTCGGCGTCGTTCCAGAGGTACAGGGGCATCGACGGCATCGGCTTGGTGCAGACGAGCTCGCCGACCTGGTCGACCACCTCGCGGCCCTGCTCGTCGAACGCGAACACCGCCGCGCCCAGGCAGCGGCACTGCATCTCGCCCTTGACCAGCGGCAGGTCGCGGTTCCCGCCGACGAAGGCGCCGGCGAAATCGGTGCCGCCGGAGATGCAGTCGATCCACATGCGCTCGCCGCCGGGCGTCGGCAGCTCGTCCCAGATCCACTGGTAGGCGTCTTCGGACAGCGGCGAGCCGGTCGACCCGATCGCGCGCAGTGCCGACAGGTCGGCCTCGGATCGCGGCTTCACGCCGGCCTTCAGGCAACTCGCGAAGAAGGCCGCGCCGGCGCCGAAGAAGGTGGTCCGGCAGGCGGCGGCGAAGCGCCACAGCGTGCCCCAGTCCGGCGCCTTGGCCGGCCCGCCGGGGTTGCCGTCGTAGACGCAGACCGTGGTGCCGCCGAGCAGCGCACCGAGCCCGGCGTTCCACATGATCCAGCCGGTGCTGCTGTACCAATGGAAGCGGTCGCCGGTTTCGATGGTCGGGCCGACATCGTTGTGCAGCCCGCCCTTGAGCGACTCCAGCACGATGCCGCCGTGGCCGTGCACGATGGCCTTCGGCAGGCCGGTCGTGCCGCTCGAGTAGACGATCCACAGCGGGTGATCGAAGGGCAGCCAGGCCGGCTCGACGAAGTCGTCGCCGGCGACCAGGTCGGCCCAGGCGTGCACCGGCCGGTCGGTGTCGGTGAAACGCGCGCCCGGGTCGAGGTCGGCGACGAAGACCAGGTCGCGCACGCTCGGCAGGCCGGCCATCAGCTGCGTCAGCACCCCGCGGCGGTCGTGCGCGACGCCGCCGTAGTGCTGGCCGTCGACCGCGAACAGCAGCACCGGCTCGATCTGCCGGAAGCGGTCGAGCACCGCCACCGGCCCCATGTCGGGCGAGCACACCGACCACACCGCGCCGAGGCTGGCGCAGGCCAGGAAGGCGACGATGGTGTGCGGCGTGTTCGGCAGCCAGGCCGCGATCCGGTCGCCCGGCCGCACGCCCAGGCGCTGCAGCTGCGCCGCCAGCGCGCCGACTTGCCGACGCAACTCGGGCCACGGCATCTCGACCGGCGCCGCCATGCGTTCGTTCTGGAACAGGATCGCCGGATGGCCCGCGGCGTGCGCCGCGTCGGCATGGCGCAGCAGATGGCGAGCGTAGTTGACCTGCGCGCCAGGGAACCAGACCGCCCCGGGCATCGCCGCGTTCTCGAGCACGCAGCGCGCCGGCGTCGGCGACTCGACGCCGAAGTGATCCCAGATCGATTGCCAGAAGCCGCCGAGGTCGTCGATCGACCAGCGCCACAGCGCGTCGTAGCTCCCGAAACCCAGGCCGCGCTCGCGCGCCAGCCAGTCCTGGTAGAGCGCGAGCCGGGACCGGGTCATTGCGGTGGCGTGTCGTCGATGTCGACGCGGTGCCACCACTCCTGCCAGAACAGCGGGCGGCGGTAGCCGATCAGGCGTGCCTGCACGAGGTCGTTGTTGAAGCGGTGCACGTGGGTCTTGTAGGGCGCATAGGCCACCGCGATGCGCTTGGCGCGGTCGAACAGCGCGTCGCGCTCGGGGCCGTCGGGCAGCACCTGCAGCTTTTCGTAGATCGCGTCGAACTCGGCGTTCTTGAAGAAGGCGAGGTTCTGCGACCCGGACTGCGGGCCATACAGCCGCGCCAGCGCGCCGATGCCGTCCGGCGCCGCCGCCGACGAGCCGAGCGACCAGACCTGCAGCTTGCCGGCGCGCACGGCCTTCAGGTTCTCCGGCCACTTCGCGGCCTCGAAGTTGACGCGGATGCGTACCGGCTCGAGGTACTTCTTCCACAGCTCGTTGAACTGCCGGCTGAGCTGGTCGGGCTGGGTCGCGAAACGCAGCACCAGCGGTGAGCCGTCGGGCAGATCGCGCCAGCCGTCGCCGTCCTTGTCGACGTAGCCGAACATGTCGAGCAGCGCGTTCGCGCGCGCGACGTCGTGGTCGCCGTTCTCGCTCTTGAAGTCGGCCCTGTAGCCGCTGGTGTGCGGCACGATCGGCGACTGCGCGACGATGGCCTGGCCGCGGCGGATCAGCCGGATCTCGCGCTCGACGTCGACGGCCAGCGCGATCGCGCGGCGCAGCGCGACCTTCTCCGGCGTGTAGCCGCCGACGACCGGGTCGTTCATGTTGAACAGCGTCATCGTCACGTCGGAGTTCAGCGTCCGGTAGCCGCGGATGCCGCGCTTGGCCAGGTTCGGCGCGACCTGGCCATTGGGCATGCCGATCGTCACGAACTCGGTCGGCACATTGATGTGGTCGAGCTGTCCGTTCTGGAACGCCAGCCAGCGTGGCTGCGACTCCTCGATGATCGAGATCTCGACGCGGTCGATCAGCGGCAGGCGCTGGCCGCCCAGGCGCTTCATCAATGCCTGGCCTTCGGCGTCCTCGGGCGCCGGCGCGAAGTCGTAGCGCCGGTCGCGGTAGTCGGGGTTGCGCTCGAGCACGATCAGCGAACTGCGTCGCCACTGCGCCAGCTTGAACGGGCCGGTGCCGACCGGGTGGCCGGGGATCGCGTCGCCGTAGTGCTCGACGACCTCGCGCGCGACGGCGCCGAACAGGTCGCCGGTGGCCAGCACTTCGATGAAGCGCGGCCGCGGCTCCTCGAGCTTGATCTGCAGCGTGTACCGGTCCAGCGCCCGCAGGCCCTCGATCTCGGTGTCGTAGTCGAAGGGCTTCTTGTCCTTCAGCGCCGCGTCGCGCAGGGCCTTCAGCCCGACGATCTTGTTGTCGAGCATGCCGGCGACCACCGGGCTGACGTTGGCCGGGTCGACGATGCGCTTGAACGAGTAGACGTAGTCGGCCGCGACCAGTTCGCGCCTGCCGCCCTTGAAGGCCGGGTCGGCGGCGAAGTGGATGCCCGGCTGCAGGCGGATCGTCCAGGTGCGGAAATCGGCCGACACCTCGGGCATCGCCGCGGCCGTGGCCGGCCGGATCTTCACCGGTCGCGCCAGGTGGTCGTACTCGTACAGCCCCTCGAAGATGTGCGGCGTGACGGTGCGCGAGTACAGGTCGACGATGCGCGCCG
>CALJUI010000274.1 GCA_937975735.1 uncultured Rubrivivax sp. | reverse complement strand
GCCGGGCGAGAAGGCCTACGAGACCCATGTGGCATGGGGCCTGTTCGAGGCCGAACGGGTGGCGCCTGGACACGGCTACGGCGCGGCGGGTCTGCGCAACGTGGCCTGGGCCTTGAGCAAGCAGCAGCCCAACGGCTGGTTCGCGGACAACTGCCTCAGCGACCCCCAGCGACCGCTGACGCACACCATCGGCTACGTGCTGCGCGGTGTGATCGAGGGGCACCGGCTGTCCGACGACCCTGCCCTGCTGGCGGCGGCGCGGCGCACGGCCGACGGCCTGCTGCCGGCCATTCGCGCCGACGGTTGGCTGCCTGGGCAACTGGACCCGCAGTGGCGGCCGGCGGCAGACTATGTGTGCCTGACCGGCAGCGTCCAGATCGCGCACTGTCTGCTGATGCTCTACCAGCGCACCGGCGAGGCCGTCTACCGGGACCGCGGGTTCGTGCTCAACGCCTTCGTGCGAAGCACGCTCGACATGATGGGCCCGGACGAGGTGCGTGGCGGCGTCAAGGGGTCGTTCCCGGTCGACGGGGGCTACGGGCGGTACGAGTACTTGAACTGGGCCGCCAAGTTCATGGTCGACGCGAACATGCTGGAGCTGGACGTTCGCCGGGCCGGCTGACCGATGAGCCTGTTGCGCCAGTGGCGCTTCCGGGCCAAGGCGGCCTGGGTCGCGCGGTTCCGCAGCTTCGACGCGCCCGCCCTCTCGCGTGCGCTGCGCGAGATGGGTGTGCGCCAGGGCGACTGGCTCATGGTGCATGCGGCGCTGCCGGCGCTGAGCGGCTACGTCGGCCGGCCGGTGGAGCTCATCGCTGCGCTGAAGGACGCCGTGGGCCCGCAGGGCCTGCTCGTCATGCCGTCCATGACCTACACCGACTCCTCCCGGGCCTACCTCCAGCGTGGCGAGCCGCTGAAGTTGCGCTTCAGCCCGTCGCGCATGGGCCTCGTGTCCGAGGTGTTCCGCCGCGGGAAGGACGTGCTGCGCAGCGCCAGCCCCACGCACCCGCTGCTCGCCTGGGGCGCGACCGCAGAGTCCTTCGTGCAGGGGCATGCCGAGACGGATCGGCCGTTTGGCCCGCACAGCCCCTTTCAGCGCCTGCTGGAGCGCCAGGCCAAGGTGCTGTGCATCGGGGGCGGGCCGGAGGCGATCACTTTCACGCACTTCCTCGAGGACCGACTGGCGTCGGCGCTACCGTTTCCGCTGTACGACGAGGCAAGCCTGGAAGGCGTCGTCATCGACGCCCAGGGGCAGGCGCGGGCCGTGCCCACGCGCGTGCTCAGCGACGCATCCCGGCAGCATCGGGACGAGCGCCCGCTCTGGCACCTGGCCGAGCAGCAGGGCGTGCTGCGCCGCCGCCGCCTGGGCAACACGATGCTGTCGATGGTCGGCTGCGACGAGCTCGCCACGCTCGTGGACCGTCATGGCCCGGACGGGCGCCTGATGTTCAGCCTGGAGCCGGGTCATGCGTGACCGAACAGCGCGTACCTCGCGAACTTGACGCGGCTGGCCACCGTGCGCGGCGCCGTGCTGCGCTCGTAACCCAGGTCCTGCAGCAGCGGTCCGGCGGCGTCGTCGAAGACACGCTGGTCGGCGCGGCTCATCGCCTGGCGCCACATGCCGGCCTTCGACGGATCGGGGGCGGAGATCGACGAGCGATGCCAACGCAGGCTCTCGGCCGGCATCTGTGCTTCCGCATGCCGGTGGTAGTCCAGCATCGCCTCCTCGTAGGGCTCGCCCAGGAACGCGCAGATCGAGCGCAGCGTCGCCGGCGAGTCCTGGACCAGCTGCTCGTAGTGCACCGCCAGGTCGCGCCCCCGGCTCATTGCGCCGAGCTTGCGCCCGAGCGGAAGCTTCCATCGCCAGTCCTGCGCCACCCGCAGCATGTCACGGGAGCCCCACGACACGCCGCGCAGCGACAAGGCCACGTCGCGCCCGTCCCGGATCAGGTGCACGAAACGCGCGCCCGGGAACAGGCGCCACAGCGTCTCCATCTCCAGCACGTAGCTGGGGGTCTTGTCGCCCCAGCGCGACTTGCCCTGGGCAGCTGCCAGGTGGCTGAACATGGCGTCGACCAGGTCCGCGTACGTGGCAGGGCGCCGCGCGAGCACCGCGTCGGGGTCCGGCAGCAGCGCACCCTTGCGGACGAAGGGATCTTCCCCAATGCGTTGCAGGAGCCGGCGGGTCCGCGCCTCGTCGAGCGGCGCTGCGGCGTCGGGATCGCGCGCGACGTCCGGGATGAAGCGCGACTCGAACGGGACGTGCAGCGCCGGATGCTGGTTGAGCATCAGTCGCAGCATCGTCGTGCCGGAGCGCTGGGCGCCGACGACGAAGAAGGGGCCTGGGGCGTCGTGCATGGGAGAGGCCGGTTGGTGGAGGGCCCCAGTCTCCACCGCGCGCATGACCGTGCGATGACGGCGAACGCTACTGGTAGGTCACGACGAGCTTCGGGCGGAGTTCGGGCGCCCCGGTGAACTCGCTTGTGTAGAACTTCTTGCCTCCGTTGACGTAGCCGCCGGTGCCGACGAGCCGCCAACCCCGGTTGGTGCCCGGCGCCGTGCCCATGGCCTGCACGGCCGTGGTGACGTCGAAGTTCAGCCAACCCGGGTCCCAGCCCACCGATGCGGTTGCTTCCGCGGCCGCGGCGATGTCGGTGCCCAGCCCGTTGGCCCCGGGTGTGGCCCACGGCTGGCCGGGCGTCCGTTGCAGCCAGGTGGCCGACCCTTCCGCCCAGTCCGCCAGCACCCGGTGCAGCGCGTAGTTCATGTTGTAGGCCGTGTACTTGTAGATCGAGAGCACGGCCGAGGTCACCTGGGCGCCATCGGGCGCCGGGCCGCCTTCCGATTGTAAGATCGCTAAGCGGTACAGGGACGCGTAGCGCTGCTTCTCGTCGATCGTGTTCTGCGCCGTGCCGAAGTTCAAGGTCTGGTGGTAGGTGCTCAGATAGGTGTCTGCCACCACCGACCCGCCGACGCCGCGCTGCAACGTCACCAGGCCGCTGTTGCCCTGCACGACGACCAGGGTGCGCGCCTCCGATGTCGTCGTCGCGCCGTCGTCGTCGGTGGCGATGGCCGTCAACACATGCGAGCCCAGGGGCGGCTGCGTCCAGACGAATTGGAACGGCGCCACCGTGGCCTCGCCGACCTTGCCCGCGCCGGAGAAGTACTCGACCCGCACGACGCTTCCGTCGCTATCGCTGGCCGCCACCTCCAGCGTCACCGGCGTGCCGTACATCACCTCGGCGCCGTCGGCAGGGGAGACCCACGCCACGGCCGGTGGCTCGTTGGGCGACGGCACGGGGTCGATCATGATCGTGACCGAGGCCGACGTGCGTGATGCGCCCTGGTCGTCCGTGGCGCGTGCCGTCAGCACATGGGTGCCGACCCCGCCCCCGGACCAGACGATGCCGTACGGCGCCTCGGTGCGCTCGCCGAGGAAGGTGGCGCCGGCGAAGAACTCGACGCGGGCGATGCTGCCGTCGCCGTCGAACGCGTCGGCGGTCAGCGCGATGTCGGCACCGACGGTGAAGCGTTCGCCGTCCCGAGGCGCCGTGAGCGTGACGGACGGCGCCAGGTTCCCGCTGCCGGGGTTGGTCCAGCCGACGGGCTTGTAGACCCAGATGTTGCCCTGCACAGCATCGAGCAGGCCCATGAAGACATCGAGGTTCTCGATGTACTTCCACTTCCCGAGGATGCCCGTGCCGATGCTCTCGGTGGGCACCGCGCCGGCCGGCGCCGGGGCCTGGACGATCGTCCACCCGGTCGCCGTCGGCGCCGACGGTGGCGTCAAGGTCCACACCCGCCCACCACCACACCAGAGGCGGAAGTTGTCGCGCACCGGGTCGCGGTCGAAGCCGCACTGGCGGATGTCGATCTCGCCCGAGCTGATCAGCGGCATGAAGGCGCCGCCGGGGTCGGCCGGCGCGACCATGATGTCGCGGTTGCCGGCCGCGGCAGCCTGCAGGTCCCAGAACACGAAGGGCTGCGTCGTGCGCGGCAGCGTCGACACGAAGAACTTGCGCACCGGGTCGTAGGCGCAGCTGGCCTTGGTGCCTGAACCGGCGTAGTAGAAGCGCCCGACCTGGGACCAGCGGTCCGAGGCTGGGTTGCCCAGGTCGCCGACCTCGTACCGGTAGAGCCGGTAGGGCGAGCGCACGTAGACCACGTCCTTGCCGTTCTCCTCGGCGTACCCGGTGCAGCCGTTGGAGAGCGCGTCCGAAGGCGGGGTCGACGTGGGCGACGCGTGCAGCCAGGACTCCCGGTTCTGCCACATCTGCCCGCCGATCACCTCAGGGTAGGGCGCCACGCGCTGCACGTGCGACCCGGTGGTGCCGCCGACGCGGTCCGGATGGGCGCGGCTGGGGTCGAACAGGTACGGGCCGGTGATGCGCTTCGTTTCTGGTGTGTCCTGCGTGTAGTAGTGCGAGCCGTTGGGGTCGGCCGCGCCGCCGAGCACCAGCATGCGGTCCAGGCGGGGCAGGTAGTTGGTGTTGTCGTACGTGTGGGCCGACGCGGGGGCATGGGCCGCGCCGTCGATGGCGTTGACGTAGCCCAGCGGCGTCTTGACCATCTCGCTGGGCAGCGAGGCCCGCTACCAACGTTGCGTGCTGCCGTGACAGAAGTGAGTGTCGGTGCCCGGGAAGTTCGCGTGCCCGCCGCCATACAGGAACAGGTTGCCCCGCTTGCTGTCCCAGGCAAAGCCGCTCCAGGCCTCGATGATGGCGTGCGGTGTCGGGTTGCTCTTGCCGAACATCGGGCGCAACTCTGCAGGCGTCCAGACGTCGGCATACGCGTTCAGGTTGACGCGCAGCCAGCTGCCCTCGGGCATGGCCGCGACCCTTGCCAGCAGGGTCGACAGGTCCGCCTCGCCCTGGGCCGTGGCCGACAGCGCCCCCCGGCCCTTGCGCAGGCCCTGGCCGGGCGCCTCGTGGGCGACCCCGGCCGATTCGTCGATGAACAGCTCGAAGGCCCGGACGCTGCGGCGGCCCTGGCGATCGGTCGCCTCGAGCACGAAGCGGTGGGTGCCCGGTCGCGCCGGGCGGCCGCGGATCTCGCCGGAGTCGGCATCCAGTTCCAGGCCGTCGGGCAACGCGCCTTCGATCAAGCGGTACCGGTGCGGCACCGCAGCGTCTTCGGCGGCA
>CALJUI010000273.1 GCA_937975735.1 uncultured Rubrivivax sp. | reverse complement strand
CGACGATCATCAACGCCATCCTCGACGCGCTGTTCGGCGTGCGCCCGGCGTGGTTCGCCGACCCGCTGCTGGCCAAGACGATGCTGCTGATCGTCAACACCTGGCTCGGCTACCCGTACATCATGATCCTGTGCACGGGGCTGCTGAAGTCGATCCCGTCGGACCTGTACGAGGCCTCGGCGCTGGCCGGCGCGTCGCCCTGGGTCAACTTCACGCGCATCACCGCGCCGCTGATCCTCAAGCCGCTGACGCCGCTGCTGATCTCGGCCTTCGCGTTCAACTTCAACAACTTCGTGCTGATCGCGCTGCTGACCGACGGGCGGCCCGACTTCCTCAACACCAAGCTGCCGGCGGGCACGACCGACATCCTGGTCAGCTACACCTACCGCATCGCCTTCACGGACGCCGGCCAGAACTTCGGCCTGGCGGCGGCGATCTCGACGCTGATCTTCGGCATGGTCGCGCTGATGGCGTTGCTGCAACTGCGGCTGGCGCGGGGCAAGTCGACATGAAGCGCGCTTTGCTGTCTTTTCATTGCGCGCAGGCCTCGGTTCGAGGTCTGAGGCATCGGTGCCGGCACGGGCTGGCGGGGCGCCGGGCGCTGCTCACGTCCCCCGCCGTCGGCCTGCGGCCGCCGGCTGCTCCTTTACTTCGCCTCGCCCGACACCCCGCCAGCCCGTGCGGGGCGCAGCGGTGGCCCGCGAAGGCACATCAGGCGCGGTGGCCGGTGCGAGCACGCCTGGGCACTTGCTGGCCCGTGGCGGCGGGCGTCCTGTCCGGCGAAGTCAAGGAGGAGGGGTGGGCGCAGCCCGCCCCGGGGGACATGAGTCGGACAGGGCGCCCGCTGCCGCGGGCGGGCACCGCCGTGCGCAAGCCACACCTGGGAGCCCATTGAGATGGCCATCGTCACCGGCAAGAGCCAGCGCTGGCGCATCTGGGCCGCGCATGCCTTCCTGTGGGCGCTGCTGGCGCTGACACTGTTCCCGCTGCTGGCGGTAGTGTCGATCTCGCTGCGCCCGGGCAACTTCGCCACCGGCAGCCTGATCCCCACCGAGATCAGCCTGGAGCACTGGAAGCTCGCGCTCGGCATCCCCTACGTCGACGACAACGGCCATACCGTCAGCCCGCCGTTCCCCGTGCTGCTGTGGCTATGGAATTCGGTCAAGGTGGCCACGATCTCGGCGCTGCTCATCGTGGCCATCTCCACCACCGCCGCCTACGCCTTCGCGCGCATGAAGTTCGCCAACAAGGGCACCATCCTCAACAGCATGCTCGTGCTGCAGATGTTCCCGGTGGCGGTGGCCCTGGTGGCCATCTACGCCATCTTCGAGGGCATCGGCCGCTCGCTGCCGTGGCTGGGCGTGGAGACGCATGCCGGGCTCATCGTGGCCTACCTGGGCGGCGTGGCCACGCACATCTGGACCATCAAGGGCTACTTCGAGACCGTGCCCACGGAGATCGAGGAGAACGCCAAGGTCGACGGCGCCACGCACTGGCAGGCCTTCCGCTTCGTGCTGCTGCCGATGGCGGTGCCGATCCTGATGGTGGTCTTCGTGCTGGCCTTCATCGGCGTGATCATCGAGTACCCGGTGGCGTCGATCCTGCTGCGCGAGGAACCCAACCTCACGCTCGCGGTGGGCTCCAAGTTCTACCTCTACGACCAGAAGTACCTGTGGGGCGACTTCGCCGCCGCCGCGGTGCTGTCGGGCCTGCCGATCACCCTCGTCTTCCTCGCCGCCCAGCGCTGGATCGTCTCCGGACTCACCAGCGGCGGCGTCAAGGGCTAGGACCCGGACGGACACCCTCACGATGCACACCACGACCCGGGCCTTGCTGGCCACGCTGGCCGCCGCCGCGGCCATGACCGCCGCCGCGCAGCAGCCGGCCCCCGCCAAGAAGCCGATGAGCAGCCCCCACGCCAACACCTACGACCGCGCCGTCGCCGGCCGCTACGAGCGGCGCGAGGCCGACTGGCGCAACGGCCCCATCGTCTACCAGGTGCTGGTGGACCGCTTTGCGCCGGCGGCCAATCTGGACGCCAAGCGCGCGCTGTACCCGGCGCCCAAGACCCTGCGCAGCTGGAACGAGGAGCCCACGCGTGGCGTCTACCTGCCCAAGGAAGGGCTGTGGAGCCACGAGATCGACTTCTGGGGCGGTGACCTGGCCAGCACGCGCGGCCGCCTCGACCACGTGCAGCAGCTCGGTGCCGACGTGCTGTACCTGAACCCGATCCACCTCGGCTACACCAACCACAAGTACGACTCGCTCGACTACCACGCGGTGTCGCCCGAGTTCGGCACGCGCGACGACGTGCGCGCGCTGGCCGCCGAGCTCAAGCGCCGTGGCATGAAGCTGGTGCTCGACGGCGTGTTCAACCACATGGGGCGCAAGTCCCAGGCCTTCCGCGAGGCCGAGGCCGACCCCAAGAGCCCGTATCGAAGCTGGTTCGTCTTTGGCACGCAGTTCAAGGACGGCTTCCGCGGCTGGTGGAACGTGGGCAACCTGCCCGAACTCAACCTCGAGCACAAGCCGGTGCGCGACCATGTCTATGGCGCGAAGGACTCGGTGGTGCGAAGCTACCTGCGCGACGGCGTCGACGGCTGGCGGCTGGACGTGGCCTTCGACATCGGCTTTCGCTTCCTCGACGAACTGACCCGCGCGGCGCACGCCGAGAAGCCGGGGTCGCTGGTCGTCGGCGAGATCCCGAACTACCCGCGCGAGTGGTTCCCGTCGGTCGACGGCGTGATGCATTTCGGGCTGCGCAAGCTGATGATCGCCGCGGCCAACCGCCAGCTGCCGCCGCAGGACTTCACGCGCATGGTCGCGCGCATGGTGGGCGACGCCGACTACGAGCACCTGCTCAAGAGCTGGGTCTACCTGGACAACCACGACACCTTCCGCCTGGCCACCACGGTGCCCGACCCGCAGGCGCGCCGCCTGGCGCAGGCGCTGCAGTTCACGCTGCCCGGCGCGGTCAACCTGTACTACGGCAGCGCGGTTGCTATGGAAGGCGTCGACGACCCCGAGATGCGCGGCCCGATGCGCTGGGACCTCGTCGAGGCCGGCCACCCGGACCTGGACTGGACGCGCAAGCTCGTGGCCGTGCGCAAGGCCAGCCGCGCGCTGCGCGTGGGCGACTTCCGCACGCTGGAAGCGAGCGGCCCGGTGATCGCCTACGAGCGCCACACCGACCGCGCCGGCGACACCGTGCTGGTGCTGGTCAACCCCGGCACCGAGGCGGTGGAAACCACCGTGCTCGTGCCCAACTCCAAGCTGATGGACGGCGACAACCTCGTCGACCAGCTCAGCGGCCTGGTGGTGAACCTGCAGGCGGCGATGATCCAGGCGCGCATCCCGGCGCAGACGGCCTGGCTGCTCAAGCCCAAGCTCGTCACCGACGGCGGCTACAGCAACTTCAAGCGCGTGCAGTGAGCATGCCGGCCCGTGCGATCGCCGCCCTGGGGTGGCTGGTGGCGGCGCTGCCGGCGATGGCGTCGGACTGCGCACCGCACCCGCTGCAAGGGCGCGAGCTGTTCCTGCGCGGCAGCTTCAACAGCTGGGCGGCGCCCGACGCGCCGCGCCTCGTCTGGGCTTGCGACCCCTTCGAGCTCGACACGCGCATCGACGGCGAGCACGGGTTCAAGGTCGCCGACGCAGGCTGGAGCGCCGACGCCGACCTCGGCGGCCGCGCCGACGGCCTGGTGGCACGCGGCGCCGAGCTGCAGCACCGCTTCGACGGCTTGACGCGGCTCGTGCTCGACCCGGCGCGCACGTCACTGCGCATCGAGCGCTGCCCGGGGCCGCCGCCGCTGGGCGAGACCACGCTGTTCCTGCGCGGCACGATGAACAACTGGGCCGCGCTCGACGACGCCGCGCTGCACCACCACTGCGACGCCTACCTGCTCAACGTCACGCTGCAGGGCCGGCACGAGTTCAAGCTCGCCGACGCCGCCTGGGCCGACGCC
>CALJUI010000272.1 GCA_937975735.1 uncultured Rubrivivax sp. | reverse complement strand
CGGTGGCCTGATGGCGCCAGCGCACGCCGGCCGCCAAGGCCAGCACGAGCGCGCCGTGCACCGCCAGCGCGAGCATCGCGCCGGCGCCCATGCCGCCGGGCTCGCGCGGCAGCAGCGGGTCGTCGGGCGGCGGTGCGCCTGCGCTCATCGGATCACCCGCCCTGGCGCACCGACAGGCCGACGCGCTTGACGCCGCCCTTCTGCAGCGCGTCCATCACGCGCATCACCTGGTCGTACTGGACCGTCTTGGCGGCGCTGATCACGACCGGCGCGTCGGCGTCGCCCCGCTGCTTGTCGCGCACGCGGGCCAGCAGCTGCGCCAGCGCCACGGGCTCCGCTTCACTGGACTCCTTGCCCCGCGTGCGCAGCTTGAGCGTCTGGTCGGCGTAGACGATGACCTCGACGACGACCTGCGGGGTCTGCGCCGCGCGGCCGACGCTGGGCAGCTCCACCAGGCCGGTGGTGATCAGCGGCGCCGTGACCATGAAGATGATCAGCAGCACCAGCATCACGTCGATGAAGGGCACCATGTTGATCTGGTTCATCGAGCGGCGCGGGCGCCCGCCGCGGGCGGTGACGGCCGGCATGCCGCTAGCGCGCCGGCGCCGGCGAGCCGACGTTGCGCTGCAGGATGTTGAGGAACTCCTCGATGAAGGTGTCGAGCTGGATCGCGATGCGGTCGATCTCGCGCGCGAAGCGGTTGTAGGCCACCACCGCCGGGATCGCCGCGAACAGGCCGATCGCGGTGGCCACCAGCGCCTCGGCGATGCCGGGGGCCACGCTGGCCAGCGTCACCTGCTGCATGTTCGACAGGCCGACGAAGGCGTGCATGATCCCCCAGACGGTGCCGAACAGGCCGACATAGGGGCTGACCGAGCCGACCGAGGCGAGGAAGCTCAGGTGGCTCTCGGCGACGTCGAGCTCGCGCTGGAAGCTCGCGCGCATCGCGCGGCGCGCGCCGTCGAGTTGCGCCGCGCCGTCGAGCTGGCGCTCGCGCAGCTTCAGGAACTCGCGCATGCCGCTGGCGAAGATGCGCTCCATCGGCGCCGCGTCCTTGCGCGTGCTGGCCGCCTGGTGCATCTCGGCCAGGCCGCGGCCGGACCAGAACTCGCGCTCGAACTCCTCGTTGCCGCCGCGCACGCGCTTGAGCGCGAACAGCTTGCCGAAGATCACGGTCCAGCTGGCCAGCGAGGTCAGCATCAGGCCGGCCATCACGACCTGGACCACGAGGCTGGCCTGCAGCACGAGCGTGAAGATGGAGAGGTCCTGGGTCATGGCAGGCAGTCGGTCAGGGGGTCGGGAAAGCGGCGCGGCCGCAGCGTGAGGGCATCGACACAGCCGATGCGAATCTCGCCCTCGGCCAGAAGTTCCGTGTCGCGCGTGGCCTGCTGCACGAGCCGCATCGAGGCGCGGCCGAATTCGCGGACCTCGGCGCTGACCTCGATCAGGTCGTCCAGCCGCGCCGGCCGCAGGTAGCGCACCCGGGTCTCCGAGACAATGAAGATCGCCCCGGTGGCCTCGCGCAGCGCCTGCTGCTCGACGCCTCGCGATCGCAGCCACTCGGTGCGCGCGCGCTCGAAGAACTTCAGGAAGTTGGCGTAGAAGACGATGCCGCCGGCATCGGTGTCTTCCCAATAGACGCGAACGGTGTGTCGGAACGGCGGCGCGGACATGGAATCGGTGAATTATGCAAGACCGACTCCGCGGACACGTGTCAGGACGCTACCGCCGCACGCGCTCGAAGACCGGTCCCCACATCGGATGGCCGGCCTCGGACTTGCCGAGCGCGAAGCCCGGGTCGGCGCGCAGTGCGGCGCGGAACGAGGCCTCGCACTCGGCCAGGCGTTCGCTGGTGCAGGTGATGAAGGCGAGCAACTTGTGCGCGGTGGCCTGGTCGCGCCTCGAACCCAGGCCGGCGGCGAGCGCGCGTCGCAGTGCGGTCTCGGCCGGGCCGTACTGACCCTCGTCGTAGAAGCGGATGCCGTCGATCAGCGCGCGCTCGGCCGGGCGCTCCATCAGCTCGGCCAGGCCGACCGGTGCCGGCGGCGGCGGGGGGGCCGGCGGCGGCGACTCGCATCCGGCCAGCGCCGCGCCCAGCGCGAGCAGCACGAGGGCCTGTCGGCAGCTCACGATCCGAAGCGGTGGCGGACGACGGTCGGGCGGTCCGGGCTGACCTGGATCGTCGCGGTGTAGGGCGGGTTTTCGCCGTTGCGCACCGTGATCTGGTGCGGGCCCTCGCTGAGTTCGAGCTTCGACAGCGGCGGTGTCAGGCCGGCCGGCCTGCCGTCGACCTCGATCTGGCCCCAGGGCGTGACGGCGAGCTGGACGGTGCCGGTGGCCAGCGGTGCCGGCTTGGCCGCTTCGACCGGCACCGGCTTGGCGCTGCGCGGCGGCTTCGCCGCCGGTGCCGGCGGCCGAGCGGCGCGGGCACCGGTCTCGGGCTTCGGCACGGCCGGCGGCGCCAGAGTCCGGGTCGCGAGCCGCACCATCTTCGGA
>CALJUI010000271.1 GCA_937975735.1 uncultured Rubrivivax sp. | reverse complement strand
CAGGCGCATGCACGCGGCATCGGCGTGATCCTGGACTACGTCATCAACCACTGCGCGCGCGAGCACCCCCTGTTCCGCGCCGCGGCCGCCGACCGCGCCAGCCCGCTGCGCCGCTGGTTCCTGTTCGAGGACGCCAAGCCCGAGGGCTGGTCCATCTACGAGCACGACCCCTGGCGCCCGGTGCCGGCACCGCCCGGCAGCGCGGCGGCACGGCAGGGCCCGGCCTGGTACTTCGGCGCCTTCGGCGGCGGCATGCAGGACTTCGCCTGGACGAACCCCGAGGGCGGTGCCTGGCACCACGACAACCTGCGCTCCTGGCTCAACCGCGGCGTGGACGGCTTCCGCTTCGACGCCGTGGGCCACCTGGTGGAGCACGGCCCTGACGCCTGGGACTGCCAGCCCGAGAACCACGCCATCATGCGCCGCGTGCGCACGCTGCTGGACGGCTACGCAAACCGCTTCATGGTCAGCGAGGCGCCTGGGGACCCGGCCGGCTTCACGCGCAGCGGCGGCAGCGCCTTCGCCTTCGACCTCAATGGCCTGCTGATCGACGCCGCGCGCGGCGCGTGCGGCGCGCTGGCCAAGGTGGCCGCGTACCACGCCGGCGCGCCCCGGGGCATCGCCACCTTCCTGAGCAACCACGACAGCTTCGCCGGGGTGCGTGTCATCGACCAGCTCGGCGGCGACCCGGCGCGCGCCAAGCTCGCCGCCGCGCTGCTGCTGACGCTGCCCGGCGTGCCCTTCGTCTACTACGGCGAGGAGATCGGCATGGCCGGCCACCCCGGCCTGCCGCCCGACCCGTCGCTGCGCTGCCCGATGAGCTGGGACGCCACCGGCGCCGGCTTCAACCCGGCCGACCCATCGCAGGGCTTCCGTGCCCCGGCACCGAACCGCGCCGAGGCCAACGTCGCCGCACAACAGGATGACCCTGCCTCGCTGCTGAGCTTCTACCGCTGGCTGCTGCAGCTGCGGCAGCGGCACCCGGCGCTGCGGCACGGCGCCCTCGACGTGGAGGAGGTGGGCGCCACCCACCTCGTCTTCACGCGCCACGACGCCGCCAGCGGGGACGCGGTGCGGGTGGTGATCGATGCGGGGGTGCGGGCGGTGGTGAGCGTGGCGTCCATATCGCGACGTCCAGCCGACGGCCCAGGCCAAGTCGCCCAGCCCTGACGACCAGGCCCGGGCGCCAGGGCCAAGTCGACACGGCCCGCGCGCGCCGGCGTGCGGGTCGACGCCGACAGCGCGTACGACTACCCTGAGAGTCTCCCTGGCACGCGGCTGGTCGTCGTGGGAGGGGGCGATATGAAACTGCCGCTGAGCAAGCGCGACTTCGACATCTTCCTAAGCCACGCGCACAAGGACCGCGCATTCGTGGCCCAGCTGGATCGGTGGCTGACGCAGAAGGCAGGCTTGCGCGTCTGGTACGACGAGCGTGAGCTCGCAGGAGGCGCCTTGCTGGCCAGCGACCTCCAACTCGCCATCGAGCGCTGCCGAGGCATCCTGCTCGTGGCATCGGACGATGCGCTGGCCCGCGGCTGGGTCAAGTCTGAATACAACGCCGCCATGGACGAGCGCGCGAACGACGAGGGCTTCCGCGTGGTGGCGCTGCGCTTGGGCAACGCGGACGTGTCGGGACTCATGCGCGGCGTGAGCTGGATCGACGTGCCCGACAGTGGCCTGGACGGGCCCACCGCACTCGCGATCGTGCGGGCCTTCTACCCCGGAGAGAAGTGGCCGAACCCCGGGACCGCGCGTGATGTCTACATCAGCTGCTCCTGGCGTGCTGAGGACAGCGCGAGTGCACGTGCCGTGTGCCGTGGACTGATCGACCAGGGCTTCCGTCTGGTGGGCGACGCGCGCGACCAGAAGGGCTTCGGTGCCGGCGACCGCGTGCAGCGCATCATCCGCAGCTGCGGCGCCTTTGTCGGCATCGTGCCCTTCCGTGGGAACGCACACGCCGCGGTCGACGACGGGCCGTACAAGTACTTCGTCCGCGAGATGGAGTTCGCGGCCGCGCATGGGTTGCCGAGCGTGGTCGTCGCAGACCCCCGTGTGACGCGCGACGACGGCGGTGACGGCCACGGGCTGCGCATGGAGACTGACGCGAGTACCGTCCCGGCCGACGTCTCACCGGCGCTCGAGGCGCTTTGGGAAGACTGGCGTAGACCCGAGGCGCCGCAGTACGTCCTTTGCGCGATGGACCTGGAGTCCGCCGACGCGCCGGCTGGCGGCGCCATTCGCCACCTGATCGAGCGTGTCACAGGCATGCCCACGATCGTCGGCAACGAGATCCACGAGGAACCCCTGCATGCCGCGATCGTCAGCAAGATCCGTGGTGCGTTCCTGGTGATAGCAGACAGAAGAGACGACAAACTGGACACCTGCATCGAGGGAGGCATGGCCCAAGAGTCGGGAACAAAAGTGGAGATCCTGGCCCGAGGCGAGCCACGCCGCCCGCCCTTCATGCTGCGCGCGCTGCAGATGCCGACCTACCGTGACGAGATGGAGCAGGTGGGCATCGTGCACCGCGTGGTCCGGCCCTAT
>CALJUI010000270.1 GCA_937975735.1 uncultured Rubrivivax sp. | reverse complement strand
GTCCGCCGGCAGGGTCTGCACCACCGGTGCGATGGCCGCCTCGCCCTTGACCCAGGATTTGAACGGAAGCCAAGCGAAGACTACCCCGCCAACGACCCAGGCGAGCACCTGCACGGCCACGATCCAGCCGAGCCAGCGGTGCCAGCGGAAGAAGCGGGCGGAAACGGTCATCGCCAAACGATCCAAGCCTTGTTGGCCGCACATTGTGCACACTTGGTGGACACCGGGTCGGACCATGGCTGTCGCTGAGCTCTGGGCCCGCTTCCGCAGCCGGCCCGACGGCGAGCGGTCCCGCGCGTCGTACACGGCGCTGGCCCTACCTAGGACGACGCCAGTCGGCGGATCGAACCCGTGCTGGACCAGGCCACTCGGCTGCTCGACCCGAGGTCCGGCGAAGTGGTCATCGACGTCGCCTGCGGCACCGGGCAGTCGACGGTGGCGCTGCGTCGCTGCGCAGATCCCGGGGGTCAAGGTGATCGGCATCGAGCAGTCCACTGACATGGCGGCTGAAGCGCAGGCGGCGGTGGCGCGCGCAGACCTACGCAACGTGCGCTTCGACGTCGCCGA
This sequence comes from uncultured Rubrivivax sp., assembly GCA_937975735.1. Lineage (GTDB taxonomy): Bacteria > Pseudomonadota > Gammaproteobacteria > Burkholderiales > Burkholderiaceae_C > Rubrivivax. The sequence goes on along the minus strand of CALJUI010000270.1, from coordinate 2,221 downwards.
CGTCGCGGCCTGGACGCCCGCACCGCACGCCGACGCGATGCTGCTGTTGTAAACGTACGACGTGCTGCAGGACCCGCCGGCGATCCGGTCGTTGCAATGCATGGCGCGACCTGGTTGCCGGTACTTGCTCGCTGGCATGCACACACTGCGCTGCTGCCGATTTCATGGACAGCTTGATGAAGTGGATCCGTGAGCTGGCGTCCGCCCCGCGGCAGGCGTTCCCCGGCAAGGGGGGGTGATGGAGCCCGAGCGGGCCGAGATCGAACGGCTGCACAAGGAAGTCGCCAAGCTCAAGATGGAGCGCGACATCCTGAAAGGGCCGCGGCCTACTTCGCCAAGGAGTCGATGGGAAGTTCGGCTGCGTGGCGAAGCACCGAGGAGCGCGGCCAGTCAACCTGATGCACGCGGCTCACGGTGTCTCGCGAAGCGGCTTCCACGCGTGGCGGACCAGGCCACGCAGTCAGCGCAGCCCGGACGACGACATGCTCGGGGCCAGGGTGCACCAGCGCTTCGTGGCCAGCGACCGCACATACGTTGCGCGACGCGTGTGGCACGACGTGCTGGCGCTGGGTCATCGTTGCGGCCTGCCAATGGATCGCGGCGAGCGCAGCGCCGCGGCCGCCAACGTGCTCGACTGCCAGTTCCAAGCCGAGGCGCCCGAACCAGACGTGGGAGGCCGACTTCGCCTGCATCTGGACCGACGAGGGCTGGCGGTTCGTGGCCGTGGTGCTGGACCTGTCCGCGTGTCGGATCGTAGGCTGGTCGATGCACGTCTGCATGACCGCGCAGCTCGAAGCCGACGCTCTGATGATGGCCGTGTGGTGCCTAGGCCGGCCGCAGGAGTTGCTGCGTCACTCCGGCCAGGGCAGCCAGCGCACCAGCGAGCACCTCCAGCGGCTCCTGGCCGAGCAGGCCATCGTGTGCAGCATGAGCCGCGCCGGTCGGGTCTGGGAAAACCCTGCGATGGAGAGCATCTTCAGCAGCCTGAAGACCAAGCGCTCGGCACGCAAGGTCTACGGCATTCGCGAGCAGGCCGGGTCAGGCGTGTTCGACTGCATCGAGCGCCTCTACAACCCGACGCGCCGGCACTCGACGCTCGGGTACGTCAGCCCGGTAGAGTTCGAACAGGCTCGCGAACCTCTCGTCGGTGTCCACCGAACAGGCAGCAGCCCATGGTGCCCCAGCAGCCGGGCTGGCTACGTCAACACCTTCGCATCAATGCCGAGCGGTTGATGCGTCCCGATCGCGATGTAGCCAGTGCGCGCGTGGTACCGCGCGACGACGCACAGATCCGGACAATGGGCGAGCAGGTTGTTCCAGGGCGCCTGCAGTCCACGCCATGTCGTCAGGTAGTGGCGCGCGCCCCAGAGGACCCAGGCATTGCCGAGGACGCCCCACCATGGGGCAAGACAGAGTCCAGAGACGGCGACACGCGCGCCGGGCTTCACTTGGCTGAACAGGTTCGCCAATGCGGCCGGGCTCTGCAGGACGTCGTGCGTGTAGCAAAGGATCACCGCATCGGCCCGCCAGGCCACTCGGAAGTCTTCGACGGATTCGACGACGACATGGACGTTCGCCGCACCGATGGCGGCTCGCTGCGCCAGTTCGGCCATCTCTGGTGACTGCTCGATGCCGACCACCTGTCCCGCGTCACCGACCGCCTGGGCCAGCTCATGAAGAATGGCACCAGCGCCGCAGCCGACATCGAACACCGTATCGCCGGGCTGCAGATCGAGGCGTTCGATCGTGCGCGACCGGACGCTGCGGATTCGCGTCGTCGTGCCTTCGTACCGAGCGGCGAGCCGAGCGTAGTTCTGTATTGCGATGGATCGGTCAGGCGTGCTTCGCAGGTTGCCAAGCACTGCCTCGAGTGGGCGTCGGATGACGAACCCTCTGGCCAGTTTCTTGGTCATCGGCGGACTACCTGGCCTCGGCGCCCGGACTCTCGAGCGTCAGTCCCTGCCGCATGTCGTCGTTCCAGCGCAATCGAGAACGGACGCGGGACCGAGTGTCTCGGGATGGGTTGCCCGGTTGAACAGGGTTACGCACGGCACTACCGGCATCGACGACTCCCATCTCAAGCCTCCACGCGGTAGTTGCGCATCAGGCCAGTGTCCTCGTGCTCAAGCATGTGGCAGTGATAAAGGAACAGGCCAGTGAAGTCGCTGAATCGCAGCAACACGCGGACCAGTTCACCGGGCATGACGAGCACGGTGTCCTT
>CALJUI010000269.1 GCA_937975735.1 uncultured Rubrivivax sp. | reverse complement strand
ATTGGCGGCCATTGTGATCCTGCCGCGACGCAAGGCCTTACATCCGGGCGCCGCAGTCAGTAGCATGGGCTTCGATGACCTCGCGCATCGCCCAGGCCCTGGCGCCGATCAAGGCGTCCGCCACGCCGCTGTCGGCCGGCTCGCGCATCGAGTGCTTCGAGGTCGAGCACCTGATCGCGCAGTCGCCGCGCTCGGCGATCTATCGCGCGCTGGACCGCGAGTCGGGCCAGGTCGTGGCGCTGAAGGAGTACCTGCCGAACGGCCTCGCGGCGCGCAACGCCAAGGGCCGCGTCTCGGCGCGCAGCCACGCCTGCGCCTGGCGCTACGAGCTCGGCCGGACCGTCTTCTGCGACGAGGCGATGCAGCTGATGCGGCTGCGCCACCCCTCGCTGCTGGCCGTGCTGGACCTGCGGCAGGTCAACGGCACGGCCTACCGCGTGATGCGCTTCGAGCCCGGGCCGACGCTGTTCGCGCATCGGCGCGCACTGGCTGGCGCGCCGGCGGAGGAGGACGTGGCGCGTTGGCTCGACGGCCTGCTCGGCGCGCTCGACGTGCTGCATCGGGCCGGGCTGGTCCACGGCGACGTCACGCCGGACAACATCCTGCTGCGCCCCGGCGAACGCGCGCTGCTGCTGGACTTCGGCGCCGTGCAGCGCGCCCTGGCGCAGCCCGGGGCGCAGGCCAAGGAGCCCTGCAGCCGGCCACGCGACTCGCCGTGGCCTGCGGCGGCCGATCCGCCGAGCGTCGAGTCCGACCGGGTCGCGCTGGCGCTGACGATGCACTATGCATTGACCGGCCGGTTGCCGCCGCCGGCCGAGACGCTGGTCGCGTCGTGGCAGCGGCAATACCCCGGACCACCGCTCCCCGAGCACATGGCCGCGCGGCTGGCTGCGCTCGACGCGCCGTTGGCTGCCGGCCGCTCGGCGGTCCCGGCGCCGGCACCGCCGGCGCCGCCGGCGGTGATCGTCGAGCCGCTGCCCTTCGATCCGGCGCCGAAGCCGGCCGCCGCCACCCGGGCGATTGACGCGGCGCCCCTGCCGGAGCCGGAGCCAGCGCCGGAGTCGGCGCCGCCTCAGGTCGAACCGGCGGCCCCGGCGGTGCCGGCCGCCCCGACCGAGGCCGCCGCGGTCACCGCCATCACCCCGCGCGCCGCCTGGTCGTCGGTGGCGGCGGTGGCGCTGCTGTTCGGCCTGGCGTTGTGGTCGATGAAGCGCGACGCGCCGTCGTCGGCGTCGGCCCCGTCCGCACGAGCGCCGCTGTTCGCGCCAGCCACCTCGATCCTGTCGCCGCTGCCGCCGGCGCCTCGCCTGCCCCCGCTGGCCGAACTGTCGACCGTCGCGATGGTCCCTGCGCTGCAGCCGCTGCGCGAACCGCCGCTGATCGCCGAGATGCCGCCACCGCCGAAGCCCCCCCGTCGGCGCGCGTCACCGCCGCCGACGACACGCCAGGCCGCCGCACCGAGCTCGCCGCGCCAGGCCTGCGGCGACCGCACCGGGTTCGCGCTCTACCGCTGCATGCAGCTGCGCTGCGCCGCCGCCACCTGGACCGACCACGCGCAGTGCGTGCGGCTGCGTCGCAGCGATGCGGTCGAGTGATCGCCGGTCAAGAGGTCTCGCCGCCGCGCATCATCTCGCCCAGGTCCAGACCGGTCAGCGCCTTCGCGCCGCGCGCCAGCCAGAACATCAGCGCGGCCATCATCACCATCGACGGCAGCGCGATGACCGGATAGCTCAACAGCGTCAGGCGGCCGAGCTCCTCGTTGAAGGCCTCGGTGCCGCCGGGGCTGGTGACGATCCAGCGCGCCAGCACCCAGTTCATCACCGCGGAGAAGAAGAAGGTGCCGGCCAGTCCCATCGTGCCGGTGCGCAGCCGCAGCTCGAAGGGCACCGTGTTGCCGCGCTCGGCCAGCGCGCGCTGGACCTTGTCGACGTCGAACAGGGTCGGGTTGAACACCAGCACGCGGATCAGCGGCCAGCGCGTCCAGTTCGAGCCGAGCACCACCAGCCCGATCAGTGCCGGCACCGCCGCCTCCTTGACCGCGAGCCAGAACGGGTCGACCTTCAGCAGCCCGATGCCGCCGGTCAGCAGCGTGCTGACCACGCCCAGCAACGCCAGCCAGCTCAGCTTGCGCTTGGTGATCGCGTCGCGCAGTCCCCAGCCGACCGGGAAGGCCAGCGCCAGCAGCAGCGCGCCGGTGGTGCCGAGTCGGTCGGCGCGACTGAGCTGCATCAGGATGATCGCCGGCACCAGGATGGTGATCACGATCTCGAACAGCGGGTTGCCCTGCGCGGGCGATGCGCGCTGCGGGCTGGAATCGGTACTCATGGGCGAAAGCCTAACCGGAGTGCGGCTGCGCTATCGTTTCCGGGTGAACCTGCTCGAGGTCGACCGGCTCCGCGTGACCCTCCCCACGCCCCGCGGCGCCGCCGATGCGCTGCGCGAGGTCTCGTTCACGCTGGCGCGCGGCGGCACGCTGGGGCTGATCGGCGAGTCGGGCTGCGGCAAGAGCCTGACCGCGCTGGCGATCATGGGCCTGCTGCCCGAAGCGGCGCGGATCCGCGGCGCGATCCGCTTCGACGGCCAGGAGCTGACCGCGCTGGCCGAGCCGGCGCTGTGCCGGCTGCGCGGAGCGCGCATCGGCATGGTCTTCCAGGAGCCGATGACGGCGCTCAACCCGCTGCACACGGTCGGCCGGCAGATCGCCGAGACGCTGCGCCTGCACCGCGCGCTGTCGGCGGGCGCGGCGCGCGCCGAGGCGCAGCGCCTGCTCGAACGGGTGCACATGCCGCAGGCCGCGCGGCGGCTCGACGCCTACCCGCACCAGCTTTCGGGCGGGCAGCGGCAGCGCATCGTGATCGCGATGGCGCTGGCCTGCGGCCCCGACCTGCTGATCGCGGACGAGCCGACCACCGCGCTCGACGTCACGCTGCAGCGCGAGGTGCTCGATCTGATCGGCGAACTGGTCGCCGACGACGGCATGGCGCTGCTGCTGATCAGCCACGACCTCGGCGTGATGGCCGACCGGGTGCAGCGCATCTGCGTGATGTACGCCGGCGCCGTGGTCGAGCAGGGACCGACCGCGGAGGTGTTCGTTCGCCGCGCCCATCCGTACACCCAAGGGCTGTTCGCCGCCCGGCCGCGGCTGGGCCTGCCGCGCGGTACGCGGCTGGCGACGATCCCCGGCCGCGTGCCGGCGATCACCGAGGCCATCGACGGCTGCCGGTTCGCCGCGCGCTGCCCGCGGGCGATCGACGCTTGCCGGGTCGCGCCGCCGCCATGGACCCGGCTGGACGGCGACCACGGCGCCTTGTGCCTGAGAGCTGGCGAAGGATGAGCGCCCTGCTCGAAGTCGACGGACTGGGCAAGCGCTACCGCCTGCCGCGCGAGCGCCTGTTCGGCCCGGCGGCCGAGGTCCAGGCGCTGGCCGACGTCGGCTTCAAGCTCGAGCCCGGCCGCAGCCTCGGTGTGGTCGGCGAGTCGGGCTCGGGCAAGAGCACGCTGGCGCGGCTGGTGATGGCGCTGGAGACGCCGACCGAAGGCACGGTCCGTTTCGATGGCCAGGATCTGCATGCGCTCGCGCCGCCCGCGCTGCGCCGCGCGCGGGCGGGCCTGCAGATGGTCTTTCAGGACCCCTTCGGCTCGCTCGACCCGCGCCGCACGATCGGCCAGACCGTCACCGAGCCGCTGGCACTGCTGACCGATGCCGCGCCGGCCGAGCGGCGCGAGCGAGCGATCGAAGCGCTCGACGCCGTCGGCCTGCGCGCCGGCGACCTCGACCACTATCCGCACGAGTTCTCCGGCGGCCAGCGCCAGCGCATCGCGATCGCCCGGGCGCTGATCACGCGGCCGAAGCTGATCGTCGCCGACGAGCCGGTCAGCGCGCTCGACGTGTCGGTGCAGGCGCAGGTGCTCAACCTGATGCAGGACCTGCAGGACCGCTTCGGCCTGGCCTACCTGTTCATCAGCCACGACCTGGCGGTGGTCGACCTGGTCTGCGACGAGCTGATCGTGCTCGAGCAGGGCCGGATCGTCGAGCGCGGCGCGACCGCGCAACTGCTGCGCCGGCCGCAGCACCCCTACACGCAGCGCCTGCTGGCGGCGCTGCCGGGTGCAACAATGCCGGCTACGCCCAACCCCATCACGAGGTGAATCCGATGACACTGCAACGTCGATTCGCGCTGGCGCTGGCCGGTGCCCTGCTGGTGGCCGGCGGCCTGGTGGCGACGCCGGCGCTGGCCGCCAAGGACCGGCTGGTGCTCGGCATGGTGCTCGAACCGCCCAGCCTGGACCCGACCTCGGCCGCGTCGGCGGCGATCGGCGAGATCGTGCACTACAACATTCTCGAAGGCCTGACCAAGATCGAGGTCGACGGCGCCGTCACGCCGCTGCTCGCGCAGGACTGGTCCGAGGCCCCAGACGGGCGCAGCTACACCTTTCGCCTCCGCGGCGGCGTGACCTTCTCCGACGGCAAGCAGCTCACTGCCGACCACGTCAAGTTCAGCTTCGAGCGCGCCAAGGCCGAAGGCAGCAAGAACAAGGCGAAGAAGGCGGTGTTCGACAACATCTCGTCGATCACCGTGGTCGACCCGGTGACGGTGATCCTGGTGCTCAACAACGCCGACCCGTCGCTGCCGTTCCGCCTCGGCGAGAACACCGCGGTGATCCTGCACCCGGACACCGCCGAGCAGGCCGGCACCGAACCGATCGGCACCGGTCCGTACAAGCTCGAGCGCTGGCAGAAGGGCAGCGCGGTGACGCTGGTGGCGCGCAGCGACGCGAGGGTGAAGCCGGCGATCAAGCGCGTGACCTTCCGCTTCATCAACGACCCGGCGGCGCAGGTCGCGGCGCTGCTGGCCGGCGACATCGACGGCATGCCGCGCTTCGGCGCGCCGCAGAGCCTGAAGCAGTTCCAGTCCGACAAGCGCTTCCAGGTCCAGATCGGCAGCACCGCTGGCAAGGGCCAGCTGACGATCAACAACAAGAGGAAGCCCTTCGACGACGTTCGCGTGCGCCGCGCGATCATGCACGCGATCGACCGCAAGGCCTTCATCGACGGCGTGCTCGACGGCCTCGGCCGGCCGATCGGCAGCCACTTCGCGCCGACCGACGTCGGCTACGAGGACCTGACCGGCGTCACCCCCTACGACCCGGCCAAGGCGCAGGCGCTGCTGAAGGAGGCCGGCGTCGCGACGCCGCTGAACGTCACGCTGACGCTGCCGCCGCCGCAATACGCGCGCAAGGGCGGCGAGGTGGTCGCGGCGATGCTGGCCAAGGTCGGCATCAATGCGAAGATCGAGAACGTCGAGTGGGCGCAGTGGCTGTCCGGCGCCTTCAAGGGCAACTTCGACCTGACGATCATCAACCACGTCGAGCCGCGCGACTACACGCAGTACACCAACAAGGACTACTACTGGGGCTACGACAGCCCGAAGTTCGACGGCCTGGTCAGGGCCCACGCCGGCGCCAACAACCCGGCCGAGCGCATGAAGCTGTGGAAGCAGATCCAGCGCCAGCTGGCCGACGACGCGGTCAACGCCTGGATCTTCAACCCGTCGCAGGTGGCGGTGTCGAAGAAGGGGCTGAAGGGCCTGTGGATGAACTCGCCGATCTTCGCCAACGACATGACCGCCGTGCGCTGGGAGCCCTGAGGCGATGACCGAACTGCACGCCGCCGGCGCCGCCGAACTGCTGGCGCTGTACGCGCGCGGCGCCGTCTCGCCGGTCGACGTCGCGCAGGCCGTGCTGGCGCACATCGAGCGCTGGGAGCCCAGGCTGCAGGCGCTGTACGCGTTCGATCCCGAGCGCGTGCTCGCGCAGGCCCGCGAGTCGGAAGCGCGCTGGCACCGCCGCGAGCCGCGAGCGCTCGATGGCGTGCCTTGCACGATCAAGGAGAACATCGCGACGGCCGGTACGCCGGTGCCGCTGGGCACCGCCGCCACCGAGCTCGTGCCCGCACCGGTCGACGCGCCGCCCGCGGCCCGGCTGGCCGAAGCCGGCGCGGTGCTGATCGCCAAGACCACGATGCCGGACTACGGCATGCTGTCGTCGGGCCTGTCGACCTTCCACCCGCTGGCGCGAAACCCCTGGGACCTCACGAAGAACCCCGGCGGCAGCAGCGCCGGCGCCGGCGCCGCGGCCGCCGCCGGCTACGGTCCGTTGCATCTGGGCACCGACATCGGCGGCTCGATCCGGTTGCCGGCCGGCTGGTGCGGCGTGTTCGGGCTGAAGCCGAGCCTGGGCCGCATCCCGATCGACCCGCCCTACCCCGGACGCGTCGCCGGCCCGATGACGCGCCGGGTCGACGATGCCGCGCTGATGATGCGCGTGCTGTCGCTGCCCGATGCACGCGACGCGATGAGCCTGCCCTACCAGCCGATCGACTGGGCCGCGCTCGACATCGACCTGAAGGGCCTTCGCCTGGGCCTGCAGCTCGACGCCGGCTGGGGCCTGGCGGTCGAGCCGCAGACCTGCGCCGCGATCGAGGCTGCGGCGCGGCGCTTCGAGGCCGCCGGCGCGATCGTCGAGCCGATGCCGGCGTTCAGCACGCGGGCGATGGTCGACGGGCTCGACCGCTTCTGGCGCATGCGCTCCTGGCTCGACATCTCGGCGCTGCCGCCCGAGCGCCAGGACAAGGTGCTGCCCTACATCCGCCAGTGGGTCGCCGGCGCGGCGCACTACACCGCCACCGAGGTCTTCCAGGGCCACGGCCAGATGGCCGCGCTGCGCGACGCCGCGGTGCGCGCCTGCCGGCCCTTCGACTTCGTGCTGTCGCCGGTGAGCCCGGTACCGACCTTCGCCGCCGAATGGGCCGGCCCGGTCAACGACCCCGAGCGGCCGTTCGAGCACATCGCCTTCACATTGCCCTACAACATGAGCGAGCAGCCGGCCGCCAGCGTGCCCTGCGCCATGACCGACGACGGCCTGCCGATCGGCCTGCAGATCGTCGGTGCGCGGCACGACGACCTCGGCGTGCTGCGCCTGTCGCGCGCCTGGGAACGGCTGCGCGCACCGCTGCCGGCCTGGCCGGAGCCGCCCGCGCGCTGAGCTACATTGCGGCGCATGTCGACCTCGACCGATCTGCGCGGCCTGCCTTCGGGCTCCGGCGTCGGCGCGGCCCGCGACGCCGTCGAGCAGGCGCTGTGGCGGATGATGTCCTTCTACGACACGCCGATCGCCGACCTCGACCGCGCGGCCGAAGCCGACCCCGACTGGGCGCTGCCGCACGTGATGAAGGCCGGCTTCCTGCTCAGCCTCACCGAGCCCTCGATGCTGCGCGAGGCCGCCGCGGCGCTGGCCCGCGCCGACGCCTGCGACCGAGCGGCGCCGGCCCACGAGCAGGTCCACCGGCACGCGGTGGGCTGCGTGCTCGAAGGGCGCTGGCAGCAGGCCTGCGACGCCTGGGGCGAGGCGCTGGTCGCGCAGCCGCGCGACGCGCTCGCGCTGCAGTGGGCGCACCTGTGGGACTTCTACCGCGGCGATGCGCACCAGCTGCGCGCGCGTCCGGCGCGCGCGCTGCCCGACTGGGCCGCCGACGATCCGCTGCAGCCCTACGTGATGGGCCTGTACGCGTTCGGGTTGGAGGAATGCAATCTGTATCCGCAGGCCGAGGACGCCGGCCGCCAGGCGCTGCAGGACGAGCCGCGCGTGCCGTATGCGGTGCATGCGGTCGCCCACGTGATGGAGATGCAGGGCCGCTTCGACGAAGGCGCCGCCTGGCTGCGCCAGCACCAGCCGGTCTGGGCCGAGGGCAACGGCTTCGCGGTGCACCTGTGGTGGCACAAGGCACTGTTCCGGATCGAGGCGATGGACCTCGCCGGGGCATTGCGCCTGCTCGACAGCCACCTCAGCGGCGACGCGCTGGAGGTCACGCTGAACCGGATCGACACGGCCTCGCTGCTGTGGCGGCTGCACCTGCTCGGCGCCGACGTCACCGAGCGCTTCGCGGCGCTGGCCGACGGCTGGGACCTCGAGCCGGCGCACGCCGGCCACTACGCCTTCAACGACCTGCATGCGGTGCTGGCGCTGATCGGCGCCGGCGACATCCCGCGCGCCGAGGGCTGGGTCGCCCGTTGCGCCGAGCGGGCGCTGACC
>CALJUI010000268.1 GCA_937975735.1 uncultured Rubrivivax sp. | reverse complement strand
ATCAGCAGCACTCCGGCGACGCACATGCGATATTCGCCTAACAGCGGCAGCAGCACCTAGGGCTTCCGGGCGGCGATAATCGGCAGCGCGCGTTGAAGCTCCGCCAGCGAGGCCGACGCGGCGTCGCGGTAACGTGCGGCGAGCGCGCCGGTCGTCGTGATGTCGCGCGCGAGCACCGGGCGCTGCATCGCCAGCGCCGGCAGCGCGGCGGCGCGCTCGCTGGCCGGCGCCAGCGGCTGGCGGTCGAGCAGCGCCTGCGCGTCCTTGCGACCGATCAGCAGCAGGCGCTGGCGGTGCAGCGCGTCGCGGCCGAGGTTGTCGCAGTCGTCGCCGCTGCACAGGTCGGGGTCGTTGATCACCGTCTCGGCGAGCATCAGCACCGCCGGGTCGGCGAGTTCGGCCGGCAGCTCCGACAGCGGCCGCGCCAGCACGTCGCTCTCGCCGACCGGCACCAGCTCGGCCATCGCCATCATGTCGGTCGGCGTGCCGTCGGCTGCGCTGCCGCGGTAGAAGGGCCGGTAGACCGGCGCGGTCATGTCGTAGGGCCGGAAGCGGTCGTAGGCGGTGTCGGCGGGCAGCACCATCAGGTCGCCGTCGGTGCTGACGCCCAGGCCGCGCGCGACCTGGACCTGGCCGCCGCTGCGCGAGACCTGCAGCCCGCCGACCAGGCCGACGCCGGCCAGCGCCACGCGCGACAGCCGCAGCTGGTCGCCCAGGTAGTCGGCCACGCTGTTGAGCTGGCCGTGGGTGAGGACCTGATCGGGTTCGAAGACGGCGTAGTGGTTGGCCAGCTGCTCGAGGCTGGACCGCACCTGGATCGGATCGGCCATGGTGATTGCTCCTTATCCGCCCGGCCCGCGGCCGAGGGAGGTCTTGCCCAGCAGGAACGGTGGGCGGGTCTCGTCGCCGGTGCAGTCGAACAGCGCGCGCGTCGGGTACACGCTCTTCACGCTGACCAGCGCGTCGATGAGTTCGCGCAGCTTGTCGGCGCGGCCGCTGCGCGTGACGCCGGCGTGCACCTCCAGCCAGGCCCGCCAGGCGGCCTCGAAGCGCGCCATGTCGTCGCTGCCCAGCCAGCAGACGGTGGGCAGCAGGTGCGCCGGCATCTCGCGGCGGATCGTCGCCTCGACGAACTGGCGGAAGCCGAAGTCCTGGAAGCGCCCGGCGTAGGCCGGCAGCAGCACGTGCACGCGGTGCGAATAGGGGTCGACGTCGGTGCCCTCGCAGGCCGGGTCGGTGCAGATCGGCATCAGCGGGTCGGTCAGCGCGCGCGGGCGCAGCAGGATGTGCTCGACGAGGTACAGGCCCTCTCCGCTGTAGTGCTCGTTGAGGTAGGTGACCAGCTCGGCGATCGCCGCTTCCATCGCCGCCGGGTCGTCGAAGTACTGGATGCGCCGGGCGAGCACGGCGCCGTCGGCGGCGACCACGTTGAAGTAGTGGCGGCCGTCGCTGGCCACCGCGCGCTGGTAGCCCTCGGCGAGCTGGCCGCGCTCGATCGCCTGGATCATCTCGGCGCGCGCGGCCTCCGGCGTCGGGTAGCGCGTGCTCGACGACAGCAGGATGGCGTTCGTCACCGCGTGGCGGACGCGGAAGCGGTACTCGTCGACGCTGTCGGGCACGCGATCGATCTCGTTGTAGGTGTCGTAGCTGACCAGGCCGAGGTTGCGCCGGGTGAAGTCCCTGATGCCGAGCAGCCGCGCGATCCGCCGCTCCAGGCCGCTGACGTTGTCGGTGTTCCACACGCCGTCGGGCGTGTCGGCCTGGTGATGGGCGCCGGCGCGGTCGTGCGACAGCGCCGCGGCCTCGGCCAGGAATTGCGCCTTGTCGCCGATCAGCCGGCCGGCGTCGGTGCCGAAGGCGGCGGCCATCGCACCGCCGTAGTCGGCGAAATCCTCGCCGATGCGCGCCAGCAGGTGGTCCAGCAGCGCCTGCTGGCGCCGCACGGCATCGGCCTCGGACTCGACCGCGTCGAGCAGCTGGCGCGAGGTCACGCCGTCCGGGTACAGCTTCGCGGCCGCGGCAATGCTGTCGACGACCTGGGCGGCGAGCACGTGGCGGTCGGCGCCGGCGGTGCCGAAACGCGCGGCGACCGCGGCCAGGTCCGCCGGCGCCACCGACAGACGGCGCGCGGCCTGGGCGAGCAATGCCAACTGGTCGGCCATCAGCTGGTCGAAGAACAGCAGCCAGCCCTGCAGCTGCAGCGCCTGGGCGCGTCGGGCCGGGCCGGCGCGCTCGCCCAGCCCTTCCGCGCCGATGCCGTAGACCGCGGGGAAGTCGCGCTGGAACGAAGTCCAGTCGGCCAATGCGCGTATGCGGCCCGGCGGCGCAGGCGGCAGCGCGGTGTGCCGCGGCGTCTCGACGCGCCGCCGGGCGGCCTCGCGCAGCTCGGCCAGCCGCGCGGCCACCGCCGGTGGCATCTGCGCCAGGTTGAAGCCCA